>NZ_BMAQ01000020.1 GCF_015472005.1 Insulibacter thermoxylanivorax
ATGGATTAGGGGGCTAATAACAAATCACTTCGATCGACAATGCTGGGGGTACTATTAACATGAAATAGAATGGAGTACATCTTTCCGCTAGTCGACTACAGGAAGGCGGACGATAAAGCCTTTCATCGTTTGCGCACGACTGTATTCAATCGTTCCCTCATGCTTTTTAATAATGGATAACGCTATGGATAGACCTAGCCCTGTGCCTGCCTTGTTCTTCGTTCTACCTTCCGAAGTTCTGTAAAACGGTTCAAAGATAAACGGAATGTGTTTTTCATCTATGCCATCTCCGGTGTCCATGATAGAAATGAAACACTCTCCTTCTTGACTTGCACACGTGATGATCACTTTTCCTTGTGGCTTGTTGTACATAATAGCGTTCTCGACCAGATTGCTGATGGCTCTCTGGATTAAAATATCGTTCCCATATATCTCAACATCAGGATGGATCTGGGTTTCAATAGAAATTGTCTGTGTTGAAGCTAAATCGTTTAATTCACTCACGACTTTACGGATCAGTGAACCCGCTTCAATCACATCCTTATCCGGGTCTTGATTTTTAGCCAGAACGAGCAGTTCATTGACCATATGATTCATTCGTTTTAACGTCTTTTCAAAAATGTCCGAGAGCTGCCGATAATCTGCCAAAGTTGCGGATGGATCACTCCTCAAGACTTCCAGATTCGTCTTCAAAATCGTCAAGGGAGTTCTAAATTCATGAGCGGCATTGGCCATAAAACGTTCTTGCTGCTGGAAGACATGTTCTAATTTTTTCAGCATGGTATTGAACGATTCCGTTAATTCTTTCAATTCATCATTGGGCAGTTCCTTAACAGGAAGCTGCACGGACAAATCATTGGCATTGATTTTCATAAGTCGTTCACTCAATAAACGCACCGGCCACAGACTTCTTTTGGAGAGATAAAACGCCCCGACCCCACCTAATATAATCATGATGAGCAGGCAGATCAGCGAAAAAAGGAGAACTTGTCCTTTAAATGCAATCAATTCAGATGAAAAGCTTACATCCGATCTGAGCATCCCCTCTTCGTTTACCTGATTCACTTCAATGGTGGGTACGATCACTTCATGATCTTGTTGAAGTAGCATATCATTGGGCTTCACATGAACAGCAGGAAGCATAATTTGAACAAAAACATTGAGCGAAACCAACAGAAACACGCCTGTTAATATGATTAAACCCAGGTTCCACAACACGATTCTTCCCGCCAATGTGAGCCGCTTGCTTTTCATCATTTTGATAACCTCTCAATTTGTTTGTTCAGTCGATAGCCGTACCCTGGCACCGTATTCAAAAAGTTTGCATGGATAACGGATCTTATCTTACTACGCAAAGTCGTAATATGTACCCTGACGGAATTGGAAAAAGGGTCCGCATGCTGATCCCACACATGTTCAACCAATTCTTCGGACGAGACAACTCGATCAGGATGAGATAAAAAATACTGTAATAAGGCAAACTCCTTACGAGTAAGGGTCAGCTGTTGCCCAGCACAAGTTGCTGTCTTCGTGATCGGATTCAACTCGATAGGGCCATAGGTGAGCAGCGGGCTTTCTCGTAAAAGATCACGTCTCAATAAGGCGCGTATTCTTGCTTTCAGTTCTTCAAAATCAAATGGTTTACCAAGATAATCGTCCGCTCCCAAATTCAATCCTTTCACACGAGAAGATGTATCAGAAAGCGCTGTTAGAATCAGCACTCTGATTTGTTTAGACAGATGTCGTATGTGTTGCAGCACGTCTAACCCATTCCTATCTGGCAAGTTTAAATCCAAGATGATGATATCGTAGGCATGGATTTCCGCCAGGTGACAGCCTTCTTCTCCATCTAATGCAATATCTACCGCAAATCCTTCCATTTCCAATCCTTTTTTAATCGCATTGGCCAAATCTTGCTCATCTTCAATTACCAGCATCCGCATCTTTTGCTCACCTTTCATAAAACAATGTAGTCGGGGAATGGTTTTTGTTTAGATCGTGATATTTCCGGTGACTGTCACTTGGTGGGTATCTGTATTGTAAATCCCCACTCGATAGTTGTCAGCGACATTCACTACAAAGGTTCGACTATCGGCACCGCCTGTAAAGTTCACATAAAAAAATGTATTGTCCGAGTCGATTAAACCAACTCGAAGTGCAGCGTCCCGAGGCAGCCATGTCAATGATATGGTTACCTCTTCGTTCCGAGTCAAATACCACGGGTTTCCAGACCCATCACTTATTGTGGCAAGTGATGATCCCGGCAAGTTGAAGTTAACCGGATAAGTAGCCTGTACACCAACATCGTCAGAATCCCCAAGATTCAATTCAATGATGTTTTCCTCTGATAGTTGAATTTTGTGTACCGGCTGCCCGTCCACAGTGACATCACTTGAAGTTGGGTTTGTGTCATTCGCTTGAGAAATTGCTTGTTGATTTACTGTAACAGCTCCAGAAGACTGACCCGAAATATCCTCTGACTTCGAAACAACATCACCCTTTTGAATCGTTACTGGCAGCGCATCATTTGCCAAGGCAAATGCGGTCATGGGCAACACGGTTATCAACAAAACAGCCGTAATTAAAAAACGTTTCATTCTCATTTTTTTCACCTCATTTTTTCTTTTCCCCGACTACTTAACCACAGTGTATTTGATCTGTTGTTAAATTTTTGTTAAGACAGCTGTATTTCAGAAAAAGAGGAAGTCAGCTGAGGAACTTCTGGGGCGAGAACGATGCTTACGGTTATCGAGGCAGTCACGAGCCCCATCAAACATGATACTGTCCACCCAAACCTGCCAGTAAAACCGGTAGCTTTTCCGATGACAACCGGCAGTCGATCCGTTAAATCCACGACGATCTGACAGAGTCACCGCCGTAGATGGCGGGGAATCAGATAGAGAAGAGTCAGTACATGATCGCAAGGCCCAAATAAAATTCGCGCGAGTGTGCGCCCATGTTGAGGGATACGATCAAATTCGCCTTGCCGATCCGATTGTTAACGCCGGAGCGCCCGCGGGCGTTAGACCGACGGAAACAGCCGCCTCGGGTTGTCCACGCGCACACCTTCCTGTCTTCAGATCGGCCCCGTACCACCACCCCATTTTCGTTCTCGACGGACTAGGGGAGTTCGTTTACAAACAGAATAGTCACGCGATCCGCAAAGCCGAATTGTTCTGCCTGATTTTGCAGACGGTGCACAAATATGAGGTCAACGGGCTACCCTCTTTTTTTTCTAAAGAATCCACCCAATAGGAAATAATGATAATGATGAGATGTGAGAATCTGGAGGTTCGTCGATGGCAAGAAAAAAATAAAATCAATCGATCAAGAATGATTTTTTCGGAGACATTCAAACAGCCCTCGGGTTACCCCCGGAATTGGTCTGCCGATCCTTGTTTGTCCAAGGGGAACAAACCGTGCAGTGCGTATATCTGGAATCGATGGTCAATAAAAAAGCTGATCCCCTTTTTGTTGCTGGTGACAACATGGGTCAAACGCACGTTCGAGAAGCGAAAAGGAGGATGAATTGAACATGTTGATGCTTCACATCCTGCTGGCGCCTTTGATCGGTTTACCGATGTTGGGATTGCTTCGAAAGAGACTTTATCGGGATGCAGCAGTTTTTGGGGCTGTATCTGTTATTGGATACGGATTATGGATTTGTATCGTGAATCATCGTCCTTTTATCATTACGATTTTTATTGAAAGAATAATTGAAATGTTAAAATCCATTTCAACGATGATGATATAAACGTAGAATGGGAAGTTTTGCGGGTTCTTCCCAGTTTAGTACCACTATGATCCGCCAATCCTTGTGATAGGAACTTAGCAGGAGATATGAAGGATGACTGAAAACGAATGATTACTAGCGGCAAAATTAATGCTTATAATAAACCGTTTCTTCATACCTACCTTGTAGCCAGATTCTAGGGTACTGATTTTGAACGGGTTGATCTCGTGCGGGATAACCATTTCATAGATTTCCCTATCAAATAATACTTCTGTCGGAGGAAAGCAAGAAGTGAAATCACTATAATCATAATTAAATAACCAAGCATTAAACTATTTTCAAAATCTTGGTGCATTGAAAAATAAACAAAACAGACTATTAGAATACCAATTACCGTTTTTTTATATCAGTATCTCCTCGTATAATATGTTTATAAAAAATAAATATATGTGGTAAACTTGGGCATTTTAGCAAACCCGGATATACTCCTTTCAATTTTTTTTCTTCTTCCCTTAATAACACAGCTCAAAACTTCTTTTCATCGGGCATTTTTTCTTGTTATTTCGCCCCCCTTCCCTCCCTCTTTTTATTTCATAGCTTTCTGAAAAGATGCTAAAGCAATATCATGTTTGTCTATTATTAAAAACGTTTGAAATCATGATATGCTGTTCGCCGCCTGGTTATTTGGCGGAAAAAAACCATGGATTCGCCATTCGGTTTGGCGGAGCCAAACCGAATAAACAGCCGACAATAGCCTAATCCCTTCTGTACATTGACGGGGGATTAGGCTATTGTCGATTAAAAAGGAAAATGCTCCCGAACCTTTGGCGAGGATCCCCAGGAGCATTCACTTCATCATGTCAAAAGTACTTTATTTCGGCCTTTCTTGCAAGGCTTATTTACGCACTTTCGAGAATCAATCTCCTGACGTCCAAATCTGCTGTGACGATTGCGGCCGGCTTCTCCATAAACACGGTCGTTATTGGCGAGGCGTTGTGACGAAACACGAAGTCATCCTGATCCCCATCTACCGCTGGTACTGTCCTGCTTGTAATAAGACGATTTCCCTTCTGCCGGAATTTCTGATTCCATGGGCCCGGTATGCGACTTGGGTGCGAGAAGCGGCATTGAAGCGCAAGCGCAAGGGATTCTCTTGGCGGCAGATCGCAGAAAGCACGACAACATCTAGCGTCCGTTACAGCTTCCGTACGTTGAAACGCTGGTGGGCAAGGCATTTGCACCGCGCAGCAAATGCGGCACTTTGGGTTGCCGGGCAATTCATTGCCGGGGGAGTAGACGAAGATATGCTCCGCCTTTACCCCACCATGATGAATCCAACGCCAATGGACACACTGGATTGGCTGAACAAACTGTTATCCCGATTCATCCCCGCTGGCGCATCTAGACGGGGCTATTGGACTTTTCTAAATGCAGGGTTACCTGCAGCATCACGCTTATAAATTCCTTCAGCATCCGCCGCCAAGGAGCACGGCAAGCGAAAGTCGCCCCCAAAATCGCTTTAAAAATCGCCTGGACGGCAAGTTGCCCTCCCGATCCCACAAAATATGCGCCCTCCCTGGTTTCTAGCGTCTATGGGATACTCTCATAGACCACAGGGAGAGGAGATTTTGCATGGATGAGCAAGCAAGGCAGCAAGACGCTAACTTCCGTTACGGCTTGATTGCGCCCCTGGTTAGCCGCAAATTGGATCCCGGAGAGCAAATGGCACTCATGCGCGAAATTGTAAGCCACGAGTATGAAACACCGTCGGGAAATGCCGATGACCTTATGCTGCAAGATCATCAGCATTTCTTATTTTCTTTACAAATCAGTCAAATGAGCAAACTTCATGTGCGTATAATAAACGCTTGTAATAGGAAAACAGACTTCTAAATCTGAATTCAAATCGCTATAAACGAAAAAAGACCGTACAACAGTCTATTTACAATTTTTATTCATGAAATAATGCGTACTAAGATCAGTTCTCTAGCTCGCGTACTGTTTCTTTTACCTAGATGCTAACCCGGTGGAAGCAAAGTTTCCAGGGCAAATATCTACGCGGATTTGCGGTCAGACTAGCTGACGGCTTTCAAAGTTTAATACCCGATTGCAGGTCCTTATATCCAGTTGAGTTATTTAACCCCTTTTCTGTGAAAGTCACGTAATCGCACTCTATGTGATGTGTTCAGCATCCAGCACCATTATCTAAGATTTTGAGCCCTTTTCACGTATTCATAGAGTTGTTACTTTCGAAATTCAGGTTTAGCTATTTTCCTGGCTAATATTCTAAACCCACTATAAACAAAATATCCAATTAAACAACCTGTCATATTCAAAATGATATCATCAACATCAAAATAACCTAACATTGTGACAAATTGGAAACTCTCGATCCCAATTATACTGATTAAACAAATCAACAAAGTCTTAGAAAGTTTCCTGTACTTTGTAAAAATAGTAGGGATTAAGAATCCTAATGGACAGAACGCAACAATATTACCCAAAATATTTATGAAGGCAAATGGAGTCGTTTTAAAACGGAAATAACTTGAGATACTTCGAAACGGATCTACATTGTAGTTCCAGATCCCGATACTCCTATTTTCAAGTATGGATTGTATTCTATCAATAAAACCAATAGGTTTTACTACAACAAACCACAGAAGAAAAAAAACGTAGGCAACAAATATTAACTTCCAAAACCTCCAAACATTATTTGTATTCATTTGATATCCTTCCCAACGCTTTTAATGAATGATGAAAGGCGAAATTTCGGTATTGTAAAGTTTTCCCCGTTAAATAACGAAGAAGATAATGAATGAACCTCTTTAGACAAGCACTTAATTGATGCTAGTGAACGCATTAACACTACCATCTTTAATTTAATTTGAATCAGGGCTGCGCAATCTTGACGACAGCCCTGATCCTACCTAATTTTATCAGATTGCTAGGATTTGCTTATCGTTCCGTTGAACTTGTACCTGTTACTGTTTGTAGGCACTTCAAACCGCACATAGTATTTAGTAGAAGAATCCAAGTTGCTGAACGTAACATAATCACTGCCGCCTTTGCTGAGTCCAGTAATAACCTTGCTAGTACAAGTATCTCCCCAAAAACCACTTTGGCATACACTAATAGTTATTTTGTCATTGGTACCACCGTATTCCTCAATCAACTCCCAGTTCTCAACAGTAACCTTCATGGATGATGCTCCAGTAAGCCATTTGTCAGTAAATACCCGATATCCCACTGATTCAACCTGATAGTTATAATTGCTTGTTGAGAGATCATGAGTAGAGGCACTACTACCGGGAGGATTTGCACCATATGTTGAGAACTCAGACTCTTTTAACACATGAATATGACTTTCATCCGCATTTGCACTAACTCCCGAAACAGTAGCTACTGAGAATGCCAAAACGAACATGAGCAGGAACATCATAGATTTTCTATAAAACTCTCTCATTTTCTTCCTCCTAACATTTTTTTTACAAAAGATTAAGCGATTACAGTAGGCAACGGAGTTCCCTGATTTTCTTTTATGTTACATAACCCTTCCCTCCCTCGTTAAATTTCATAGCTATCTGAAAGATACTGAAGCAATATCATGTTGTCTACTAAATAATGACGATTGAAATCAGAATATGTAACAGAAGAGATCAAAATTATTACGTCACTATCTTTTCTGATTCTTAGGAAGTCAATTTTTGCGGATTGGATGCCCTTTACAGAACAACCAATGTCATTTTGAATTGAGAAGTAATAGGGGCCACTTTGAACATTGGATGCAAGGTAAAGCTATTTCTGGTGGTTTCGACTATTATTGGGGTAATTACAACGCGACAATAACGATTGAATTACACGTCGAAATGGCAACCGTTGGTCGGTCGTTATATTATGGGGAAAAACCCTTTACAGGTAAAGGCCATCATTGTTATGAAAAAGAATATTACGTTACCTTGGGCAACACCTACAGAGTGGTGACAATAGCTACGAACAAAGAGAGGAACAGAATTTTAGAAACAGCTACTAGCACCTCCGCTCAAGTAAAATACTAACATGATTTGAACTAACATTATAAATAGACAATAGTAGCGGTAGAGTAAATAATCGTTTATAATTATCATATAAATCCGAAAGCATCGGTCAAAGTAACTCCGGGAGTTCGTGTGTGTCAAGCTTTTCTCGGTACCGTAATGGCACCAATATTTTGAGCACTCTATTTTTGTACGCATTTTTCGGCTTTCTTAGTGCTAAATCGTATGACGTAACGTGTGCTGATACACCGCTCCGGAAATATACTTCGCTTTCCGCGGGAGGCTGGGGAGCCTCCTCGGGCTGCGCCCTGCGGGGTCTCCCCTAGGCCTTTCCTCCCGTTCGAGTCTCCTTATATTGCTGATGAGTGACTCCGTCCGGATTTCATCTGAAACTCTTCGCCAATTTTCCAATGGCGGATGAATGCGGGCCATAAACTGGAATTGAACCTTCTTTGACACCGATGGAAGGACGTGTCGGTTGTCGGAGATAGAAAGACATTCGGATCACTTTTTTCACTTCTCGTTGCTTTCGTGTGCTCATTTTCATGTGTTTCAGATAAGCTGCCCTCAACGTGCCGTTAAATATACCTTGTTTGATCTTCACCATCGCCTCCGCACCTTCAGAGCTCCAATGCATGCCTCTTTTCTTCATCCGGTAAGTGATGCGGCGTTGATTGGATTCCATCTAAGAACAGGGTATTCGGATTGAGAAAAGACTTCTTGAAAGCGCTCGGCTGTATAACCGGCCCACCATCACTATTCGTCACGACTTGCGTCTTTTCCAGGGAATATTCGTGAGCAGTAAATGCTTGGACTTCCTTCCAAAATTGATCCGTCGGTTCCGTGGTCATAATGACTTTCGGTGACACCAAAGACACACGATCCCCGTTCTTTTCCCAGCCCTCATAAATGATGGCATGACTCACTTCATGGCTCTTTTTCTTCTCCGTCCCACGCACGAATACCCCATCTGCTTCTGCGTAAAGGAAGTCAACTTCCTTCCCCTTCGGCAGTTCTGCGGACTCTTCCAACTCCTTGACCAGTTCTTCGTCCGCCTCTTTTTGTGATTTCCCGACCTTCTTCACAATATTTCCTACGGTCGTATGACTGATGCTGACAGCTGTCCACTCGTTGAGGATATGGGCGACTTCACGATAGGTGGTTTCCGCAGCCATTTCAGCCACTTTCACATCCACAAAGGGACTTCTCCGGTCATATGCTTTGAATCCAATCCACTCATCGAGATGACACGATTCATCGATGTGAAAACGTCCCCCACCATGCGGGCAAATGTATCGTACATTAGGAGACGAACTTGTTCTTCAAAGTCAATTAAGTCCTTTGTTTGGTGTATTATTTTCTCTAATTCTGATATAATGGTTTTCATGAAGAGGCCTCTTTCTAAATGTATTTGCCGTGCAAGCATACATTTATGATAGAGTGCCTCTTCTTTTTTTGCCAGAATGACGGCAAAACGTGACCGAGAACAATTTTACACATATGTTCAATTACCTTCCGTTCAATTACTCTCCGTTCAATGACCACACGTGCAAAGACGCACTTTCATCCGCGGTGAAACATAAGATATCCCATGAGTCAAATGCCCATTACTGAATGAAGGGAAGGAAATCAAGTGGCGGTTTCGTATATGGACTATACTTCTCCATCCGCACAGTTTACGTATGATGTAAACAACAACACGTTTTTCAAAAAGGATAACCGGAATTATATTAATGCTCTTTCCATCAATCAGCTCAACACATTGGGAAATGTGTCCATGCTGGATATTTATCTCAGGCACGGGAAACGTCGTCGAGCCATCGTATCCCGGAGTAAAGGGAGGGGAGGGCGGAGCAATTGATTAAAACGTTAAAAAAAAGGCCTATTGGCCTCCTGTCTGAATTTTTGGGGCTTTTAAATGTTTTGACATGTAATCCTCTATCTGATCCGCAGCGTGAAACAGAGGATTTCCATGACAAACTTCCACTCTTGCAGGTCGAAGCTTGCTCACGATGGAACTGCTTCGAACCGCTTCTTCAATATCGGAAGTAAAGAGCGCGGGACGCAATGTTCCGTTCCGAGATGTGAACAGGTCTCCAGCCAGCAGCACCTGGTCCTCCTCGTGATAAAATACAACGTGCCCGGGGGAATGTCCCGGCGTATTGAAAGGCATTAAGCTGCCTATGGATCGCAATTGTCCGTGTTCATCCTCGCTAAGAGCTTGAACGGCCCCCTTTTGCATGTAAGCAACCGGTTTTTTACCTTGTCTGTAGGGAAGCTCTCCTTCAATATAAGGAATCTCGACTCTGTGAGCGTAAACCGGAACCGGATTTGCATGCAAGATACGCTGGAGGCCTCCGATGTGGTCGGGATGACCATGGGTCAGCACAATTCGCTGCAACGGTTCGGCCTGCAGTTGTTCGATGGCATTCAAGATTCCCTTCACCATCATCGCTAACCCTGTGTCTACCAGTGTGATTCCGCTCTTCTCCCTCACCAACCAAACGTGAATCGGAATGATGATCCACAATTTAACGCTCCATATATGCTCGGAAACCCGGGTGACTTTCATTGTTTATCGTCCCCCTTCTGCGATTTTTGTTTCAAGCCGACGAGCAGGACTTCAAACGCTTCATCAAAAGTGGCGCCCAGGCGGTTCATCATGTCCTGGAGTGATTCTGCGGAGTCCTTATAGGTGCTCACCATTCCATGCATCATATAGAAATAAATACGGCTGAACATCAGCAGACGGTCATCATCGGGAGTCAATCGTAAAGTTGCAAGGAGTTCCCGCTTGATTTGCTCAAACAGATCCATCCTCAGCCGGTTAATGGCCAGCTTCGGATCTTTTTCATCCACCCTCGTTCCCTTCGCAATAAAAAATATGGTGTACATCGTTTTGTTCATCAGGCAAAACCGTACAAACTCCATGCTCATTTCTTTCAGCCTGGATTCCGGAGACGTTCCGCTCTTTGCAGATATGATGTCAAAACGCTTCTTTAATTCCAAAAGAGAAGGCATGGAAAGTTCATATAGCAGTTCTTCCTTATCCTTAAAGTAAATGTAGATTGTCGTGTGGGAACAGCCCGCCTCCTTTGCGATCTCCCGCATGGTCACGGAATCGAATCCCCGATCGGCAAACATCCTGCCTGCAGCAGTCAAAATCGCCTGTTTCGTCTCCTCGGAACGTTTCTTTTGTCTCGTTGACATATTTGATTTACCTCATTTCAAAATAGTAACCATTGGTTATATTATAACCATTGGTTACTATTTTGTCAACAGGCAACATTTATTCTCTTTCTGCTCTCATTCTCTTTCTGCTCTGCCGCATCAGCTCATTTTACCGTCAAAATCCATCCCCCGATTTATGACGCTTGACGACAAGATTTCGATAAGATAAGGTATTTGGTATGGAATGACGACGGCTGGGGGGAGAAATTTGACGACCTTTGTTTTTGACTTGGATGGCACGATCTGCTTCAACGGACAGCCCGTTTCGGAAGTCATTTTACGTTGTCTGGAGGATTTGACGGCAACAGGGCATAAAGTCATTTTCGCTTCGGCTCGTCCGATCCGAGATCTGCTTCCGGTTCTTCATCAACGATTCCATGAGTATCCTCTGATTGGAGGAAACGGGTCTCTCATATCCATCAATGGAAAAATCGCACACGTTGAATCGTTTTCTGAAGATCAGATGCAAGGATTGTTTCGGCTTATAGAAGAACATCAAGCGACTTTTTTAATCGACAGCGACTGGGATTATGCGTACACGGGTCCCGTAGATCACCCTATTTTGCACAAAATTGATCATTCAAAACTGGCTCGGCAAGTTCCTGTACATTCTCTCAAATCCGTCATTAAAATACTTATCCTTACGGCAGAAGACATGGAATCGCTTGCAGAAAAATTTCGTGCGCTCGGAGTGACCGTTCACAGACACAGAAAAGAACACATCATTGATGTGAATCCGCCTCAAGTCGACAAGTGGACCGCTTTAAAGAAATTGGGAGTGGATGAACAACAGTTTGTCGCATTCGGAAACGATTCGAACGATATTCCCATGTTCAAGACGGCGCTACATTCCGTGATGATAGGACACCATGATGAATTGAAACCTTTCGCCTCGGAGTCCATTCCGCTTGAAGATAACGTCGAAGATCAAATCGTTGCGAAAATCCTGGAGCTTGCCAACCAACAACTCGCTGTTTAGTTTACTTGGCATATCTAAGTATTTGCCCAGGAGCACGGTCCCTCGGTTGCCCGACGTCTGCCATTGCTTGTCGCAAGCAAAACATTCCTGCACGCCATCCATTGTCCTCAAAGAAGACGTCCAAATGAGGATTCAACTGCACATCCGTTTCCTGCGTGCGACTAAAACCAGGACTCACCTTAAATAGTTTGTTTCGTAGGCTTGAGATTTCCTACCATAAAATAGTTTATTATCTGACCAACAAAGTGTAGAATGAAATTTTTGCACTTTTATTGATAAAAGATGAGATTTGATGACAAAAGAAAAGAGATGATGCCTGTGGAGACATCATCTCTAGAATCTATAAATTATCAAAAGGTAGGTGCAGAAAAGCAGGAAAGAGCCGCTTTCAGTTGGAGTTGTAGAGGAAGGTAATGTTACCTTATGATTTCCCGCCGCCGCTCTGCTGAAGTTTGCGATCTGCCATGTTCGAGGACGAGCTTGCAATGGCGTCTTGCCATTTCTAATAATTGCGCCATTGTCGCATCGTCCACTTCGAGTCCGATCAAGGAATAGCGGTTTGAAGATACGGCTTCGTGCATCAGAAAAATCCTCCCAGTCATCGAGTTTTGTGTATGTTAGCTCTAGTTGGGAGGGTCTGCAAGTCATTTTTGCATAAAGAAAAACCCAAGCATTTTTTCAGCTTAAGCTTTGTCAGGCTAAATTATAGGTAAATGCGGCTACTTATATATTACTTCCGGATGAGCGACACACAGCACTCCACATGCAACGAGCCGGTTGGTTTGATGTCTTTTACATTGTGGGTAGTCGGAAACACGTCAAAAACATTTTTTGTACTATCGGTAAGCGGGAACATATCCACTAATTTTACATAAAAAATAAAATGCATTTTACTTCAATAACAATAATGAATTTCTCAACTTAATTAAATCCATGCTTGCGGATGCGAATATGCTATATGCTATCTTATCTTTTGGAATAGATGCATGTTCTACGTCATTTGAACACAAGTATTCGTTTTTCCCCCGATTACAAAAAGAACAGAGATTTATAATTTTAATCTCTTTCTCTTCTGTATATACAAAACAATCCATTTTAAAAAAACTGATAAAGTTCTTAAAATCAACAAATTGCTCCAACCATATCTTATTTTTGTCGTAAGTAATTTGTAACTTACACTTACGTTCTAAATACCATTCTTTCAAATCAAACAAGGTGAGATCTATTCTATCATAAAAACCCTTCTCCCCACCTCTAGACACGTTAATAGACTTAAAATCTTCGATAAAATCATAACCAATCTTACCATTTTTCTTTGGTGTTCCAATCCATCGTGGCCATACAATATGCCCCCCGATTGTTCTTGTAGTTTGTAAGAATGTTCCTATTTCTCTTGAAGTCATTCCTGCCTCACAAGCCCAATAAATTGATGGTCCGATGTAATCTACTCCTAATCCGATTTGAGCAATTATTGTTTTCTCTGACTTACCTTTTTTAATTATGTTGATTATTAGTTCATAATAACAGTCTTTTCTGCCTTTATTACGTTCTTTGATTTTAATACTTTCAATGTAATTCCCACTGGGCAATTTAAGACCGTTGTAATATAAAGCTAGGTCTTCATATAGTTTTTTACATCTTGAATCAGGGTCAACGTAAGACTTTCCATTTATTTTCCATATCCATTTTTCTTCAGTACCGGGGAATACTGATAACGAATTATCTCTAAATTCCCCACAATTAACCCCATTTAAATAATTATAACTAATATCCAGCATACCTGATTTTTCTCCTACTTTATACATATGGATTTATAAGAAGTTTCTTTGTTCCTTTTTTGTTTTCCTCATCAATTATTAAATCACATGTCAATTTATCTATATCACCAAAATCCATATCTGCTTTAAACCCTTTATCTGGTTTTAACCAACGGTTCATCATTAATCTGTCAAACGTTGCTTCACAACTTCTTCTAGGACATCTTCCTATTGTGGTAGTGAAAAAGCTGGAATGATATGAGTAATGATGCGTATGAATAAAATCACCCCAAGATTCAATAACTTCATCTTCTTCACGTAAATCAACTATTTCTATTTCTTCAAAATTTCTATCTTCTACTGCACCCCATGCTTTTTTCATCATTTCTATAGCTGCTACATCACTCTTTGGTGCACTATATCCAAAAATAGTGACCATATATGCTACCTCTAACGCATTATTTAATGATTTCCATGACTTTGATATAGCTGTATCACTGGAATAATTCTTATTCTTTATTGGGAATAAGAGTTTTGTTGGAGCGAGGGGTTTACCGCATCTACATGTCATTCCTACATTGCCCATGACATTATCCTCTAGACAATATCCAACTGCAACATTTCCATGTAAAAAAGCTAACTGTGGCAAATTGGTAGTATAAGTCATCGCACGGGCATAAGCCTGCACTAATAGTGGATCCCAATTAAAGGTTGCAATTAAATCCTTTGAAGTTAGTCCCATAATCAAATAATCGTACACCGTAGGATTATCAGGTAACTTAAAGTTTAACATGTATTCACGGATGACTTCCTCCAACTTTTGCTTAGCATCCATGCAAATAGGTTCTGCTTTACTGCGTTCATCAAGTTCCATATAAATGTCTTCTAAATTATCTGAAGAAGTATGTAGCGTTATTTTTTCTAGTATATCTGTCAATCCGAGCTTTTTAATGAAACCATTCATTGCAGATATTTTCCTACCATTCTTGTCACCATTTGGGATAGCCGCACAACTCGCACCTGCGCCCAGTAAAACAACATGCGGTCTGCTTTTCATGTAATATTCATAATCATATAAATCCCTTGTCGTTGGATAATCGTCCTTCATTCTCCATTTCACCTCCATAAAGTTAAATTTCTATTATGTAATATTTTCGACCATCAATTAAGTCCTGCCAGATAAAATCCTGTCTGCTTGTTAATGCAATGCTATCTTTGTTCTTTCCTACACCTGTTGGCTTAAAAATGCAACCGTAAACAGAATATTCTTCTCTAAAAAACTTATATATACCTTCATTGTTGCGCCCTTCATAAAAAGGTCTATCCGAAACAAGAGCAACAGCAGCTGTTCTAGTAAATCCTCGGTTCTTAAGCTCCTCCATAAATTTAATATCCTTCACGAATGAATACATCTGTTCTGGATACTGGCCATTTAATGGGCACTTAAGTTCAATTGCATACTTCTCCGATTTATCTTCATTAAATATAGTGATATCTATTTCTTTTTTTATAGCTTTATTGTCTGGTGTGAAGTATGATACATTTCTTTCAAATTGAATACGATAATCCGGAAGCTTTTCACGTAGGAATATCCCCAGCTCATGCTGGAGGCTAAACTTATGGTGGACCCCATCGTCAAGACACTAATTTTATTTTTTTAAGGTGGGGCAGAAACCAAAAAGGATATCTGCATTCTAGAGCTTGGGGTGCTCATTGAGGCTAATAAAGTGGGAGTACACATTTTTTTGGAGTGATTCATCCTGCTTTTATTTTTCCTTCTCAGGGGAGGTTCTGTCAAGAGCGAGCGAAGCGAGGGCTCTGCCGAATCCTTGACAGGTTCTCTCGTGAGAAGGATCCTCTATAAAGGATGAATCACTCACAGGCCATAAACAGAGGCAGGTGGTTTATAGCCTAATGATTGATGAGGGCGTTCATGGTTATAGAAATGGAAATAGTTATTGATCTCTTTTCTTGCTTCTCTTGGACTCTCGTATTCCTTCAAGTAGACCTCTTCATATTTTATCGTCCGCCACAATCGCTCGGTAATGATATTATCAAGAGCCCGACCTTTGCCGTCCATACTGATTTGAACTTTCTTATCCAGTACCAGCTCGGTATATTTCGAGCTGGTGAAGTGGCTGCCCTGATCACTGTTTATAATCTCAGGTTGAGCGTGCGACAGCGCCCGTTTGACGGCTTCAAGGACAAAATCGATTTCCAGCGTCTGATCCAGCTCCCAACTAACGACGTAACGGGAATACCAGTCAATAATGGCGACGAGATACATCCAACCGCGTTGAAGCCGGATGTAAGTGATATCAATCCCCCATACCTGGTTGGGGTGAGTGATGTCGAGATTTCTAAGAAGATAGGGATAAATCCGGTGTTCCAGGTTGCGCTTACTAAGGTTGGGGCCAGGTGAAATCCCGGCAATCCCCATCTCCCTCATATGGCGCTGAACGGCCTTTCGGTTAATGTGTAACCCGTTTTCATTTAGAACGGCCGTGATCCGCCGAGAGCCAAAAAACGGATATTTGGTGTAAATTTCATCAATTCGGTGCTTGATGAACACTTCTTCAGGAGAAGGCTCCACAGGCTTATAATACAAGCTGGACCGATTGAGTCCGAGCAATTCAGCCTGGGTGGCAATAGGGAGTTCTGCATCGTCCCAATCAATCATGTCAATACGTTCTGCCCTACTCCTTAAGGCCAGATTTTTTTTTTAAGCCACGACAATTGCGTGGTTAAACGACCAACTTCGGCATAAAGGTTTTCAATTTGTTGCTCATAGTCAGCCTTCATTTGATCTACTTTCTTATTTTCTTTCGCAAACAACTGGGGCATTTGTTCAAGAAACGCATTCCTCCATTGCCGGATCTGATTCACATGGATTCCATGAGAGGAAGCAATTTCACTCATAGTTTTTTCTTCTTTTAGGACCTCTAGCACGATCTGGGATTTAAACTCTGGTGTATATCGTTTTCTTTTCATAAACCTACTTTAACATCTCCTCATTTCGTGTCTAGTTTTATGGGTCCATTATAGTTTGCCAGTAGTGTAGCTACCTGTTCAGCCGCGCCGTCTTCAGTAGAAGATAAATAATACTCGTATGGCTTGTCATTAAAGGAAGCAAATTTCCGAAGAAGCCCATGCCAATCTTCTAATCCAAGGTACCTTCGTGAAAACCCTGATCCAACAAAAAGAAAAGGTGCGGACTCAAAGTTGTTAAGATGTTCGGTAAGCTTTTTCTCAATGTTCATAAAATACCTCCTTACAACAAATTTAATAACATTCATTTAATAAAGCGTACCATACTAGCGTGATTGTCATCTCTACACAATATTAATACCTTAGATATCGACTCCTTCTCATTGTGACTTATCATTGAAGCTACTGCTCCTTTAAGTATCGAGTTCTTAAACGAATTTATGCCCCAACCTGTAAATTAAGTATTGCCGCTTCAACACTCAACTCAACTTTCCGTCTTACCACTAGCGATAATATATCTGAGCAATACTGCCACATCTCATCTATTCTTCACTAACCATCAATATTAGACACTCCACATGCCCCGAATGCGGGAACATGTCGACCGGCTGCACCTCGACTGTGCGGAAGCCGCCGTCTTCAAGGATGCGCAGGTCGCGGGCGAGGGTCGCTGGATTGCAGCTGACATAGACGACCCGCTTCGGCTTCATCTCGATGATCGTCTCGAGCAGCGAACGATCGCAGCCCTTGCGCGGCGGATCGACGACGATCACGTCCGCCGCTATGCCGGCCTTGCGCCAACGCGGCAGCAGATCCTCCGCCCGGCCAACGGCAAATTCGGTGTTTGTTACACCGTTCAGCTGCGCATTGCGCCTTGCGTCTTCGACCGCTTCCGGCACGATCTCTACGCCGTACACCTTCTTCGCCCGCTGGGCCAGGAACAGCGAGATCGTCCCGATGCCGCAGTAAGCGTCGATCACTGTTTCTTCTCCGGTAAGTGCGGTATATTCCAATGCTTTATCATACAGCACCTTCGTCTGCACGGGATTCACCTGATAGAAGGACCGCGCCGAGATCGCGAAGCGAACCTCCCCGATCCGATCCTCGATCGTCTCGCTTCCCCACAGCACCTGTGTCTCCTCGCCAAAGATCACGCTTGTCCGCTTCGTATTCACATTCTGACAGATGCTCTTAAGCGCATACTCAGGCTGGCTCACGCGCACCGCCTCACGGATGCGATCCACCAGCTCATCCGCTTTCGGCAGCTTCCTGCCGTTGGTCACCAGCACGAGCATCAACTCCCGCGACTGCACGCCGACCCGCACAACCACATGGCGCAGCAGGCCGCGATGCGTCGCGTGGTCATAGGCTGGGATCCCCAGCTCACCGGCGATCTGCTTCACCTGCCGGATCAGCTCATCATTCTGCGGATCTTGAATCAGACAGCTGTCCATATCGACGATGCGGCGGCTCCCCGGCTCATAGAATCCTGCGATCAATCCGCCTTCCCGCTCTCCGATCGGCACGACGGCCTTGTTGCGGTATCGCCATGGATCTTCCATGCCGATCACGGGGTGCACGATCACTCCGTGCGAGCCAGCATCGCTGGCGCTCGATGATCCCCGGACATCCAGCTTCCCGATACGCTGCAGATTATCGATAACGAGCTGTCTCTTCCACCTCAGCTGCCCTTCATAGCTTAGATGCTGCAGCTGGCAGCCGCCGCATCGGCCATAGACTGGACACAGCGGTGCGACCCGTTCCCCGCTGGTTCGCAGCACCTCCTCCAGCTTCGCATGGCCGTACTGCTTCTTCAGCTCCGTTACCCGCACACGTGCCAGCTCACCGGGCAAAGCACCGGACACGAACAACGTGAATCCTTCCACACGCCCTACGCCATGTCCCTCATAGGTGAGATCAAGGATCTCCACCTCGCAGACTTGTCCCTGATTCACCGGAAGCGGTGCTGGATGATTTTGTTTAATCGTTGTACGTGTCTTTTTGTTCATAGCTTGTCTATGCTCCCTGTCCCTTATATCCTGTATCCTCATTCATTCTTAATTCCCGTTACTATCGAATGAATGCCGCTCTAACATCATTCTCTTATCACAATTACCATCATTATGCCACAACAGCCGGCCCTGCGTGCAGCGAAGTGCGATGCCGAGCAAATACGCATGATTTCCGAGCAACGCAAGTCCATCCGGCGAGCGCGTTCGGCTGGACTTGCCCATGCTGATCTGCCTTTTTTGCTTAAACCCTTCCGCAAGGCGGCTGTTGCACGGCCTTCTCTGCAAGTCCATTCATATATTGGAGTAACGCTTGTCGAGAAGAGGTGCAGGACGATGCCAGTACAATTCCTAGACTCCAGAGTATCCGACTTCTTCACTTCGGATAACGAGGATCTTATATTGCCAACGGATACTCCGATTCTGCTTGGAGATATCGGTTTGCAGACCGCAGCGGCACTCGGCACGCCTAACCAAAGCAGCATTCGCGTTCAACTCGTGGGAACGATCGGCGTTACGATCCGTTCCGGCAATCCCAGAGTCATAGTCTATGTCCAGCGCGGCAGTACCGAAGTTTTCGGTTCCGGGACGATCATCTACACCCTGCAGGGCGATCTGCCCGCGGAGGCGGGCAACACCCGGCTGCTTAACTTCACAGCAGGAGACTTCCCTTCAGCTCTCGATGCAGCTAGCGGCGAGATTCGCTATACGATGTTCGCCGTTGCCGAGAGAAGCAGGAAATCCCGCGTACGCATACGCGGCCCTGTTAACTTCATGGGCACAGCCGCGGCAGGGAACGAATAACAGTCCTGCGCTGCTTGATAGTTCGCTGATATATATCCCATATCTTCTCACCCAAAAAGGCCGATTCTGCACACAACAAACGTGTCAGATCGGCCTTGTGCCTGCTGCTGCACTGTCCGCGGGAACGATCACATGCAGATGATGCGGCAGAACGCTGAATCGGCCGGGAAGACTGCCGCCTAATTCCCCGTCCAGATTCAACTGCACTTGATCCTCGGACCTTAGCATGATCTCATCGACATGCAGGTATTCGACCAGCGGATCGTTCAGATGATCCCCGCGCAAAGCCATCGATGCCAATCGGATAAAATCCGCCAAACTGCATTTCTTCAGAATGATCAGATCAAGCTTGCCGTCATTGAGACTCGCTTCCGGAGCCAGCTTCTCGAAGCCGGCCACAGAAGTGCTGTTCGCCAGGAAGAACAGCATGATCTCCTCATCGACGACCCGCTCCCCCGTGCGCATCTCCACCTTGATCGGCCGCAGCCAAGCCAACTTCTCGATCCCTTTAACATAGTATGCCAGCTGTCCCAGCATCGTCTTCAGCTTGCTGGGCACCTCATAAGTCAACTCCGTAATCGATCCCCCGCCGGCAATATTGATAAAATACTTCGTCCCATCCTCCAGCTCGCACTTGCCGAGATCGATCGGCACGGTATGCTGCTGCAGGATGACATCGGCGGCCTGCTCCCAAGAGCGCGGTATGCCGACCGCCCGGGCAAAATCATTGGTCGTTCCGACGGGCAGAATCCCCAGCTTCGGCCTGTGTTCCAGCTCCGCCAAGCCATTCACAACCTCGTAGATCGTGCCGTCGCCGCCGGCAGCGATGATGATATCGAAACCACGGGCGACCGCCTCCGCCGCAGCCTGCGTAGCATCCCCCGTTCCCTTCGTCTCATGACAGGAAGTCTCCAGACCGCCCCGTTCCAAACGATCCAGGATATCAGGCAGCCGCCGGCGCATCTCCTCTCGACCAGAACTCGGATTATAGATCAATCTGGCGCGCTTCACCATTCGTACAGCACCACCATCCACGATAATATCATATACCGTTTAGTTCCATTATGGCACAAACCCTGTTCCGTTCCAATCCTGATCACCTAAGCGAAACCTGTCCACTCACGCCTCACGCCGGCGCTGCGATTCGTCCTGTTGACGGCTCCTTGCAGCTTCCTCTTGACCTTACTATTGTCTGCCCCTCTCCTGTCTGATCATTCCATCCCAGGCAGCACGCTGCGAACCTGCTCTGCGATCCACTTGCTGACAGCGGGATGGGGAAGGAGCGTCTTCCCATTGTAACGCCATTCGAACCCAGCGAAGCGCTGCGGCACAACCTTCCTCGTAAAATACCCCTCACTGACAAAAAACGGCGACAAAATCACCTGACAACCCGGATGCTCCACCTGCACCTTCTCCATCAACTGACGCGCCTGCTCCTCCTGCTGCAGCATCGCCGGATAGGCCACTTGGAATCCGCCCAGCTCCCGCAGCCGATGTGCGGCCCGCTCCAAGACGGCCAGCCATCTCTCATAGAATCCTTCCTCACGGCTGCCATGGCCGACGACGATCAATACCTCGCGTTCCGGCTCCTCGGACAGCGGACGGAGTTTATCGTAGAGCGCTTCGAGGATCAGCGGATGATCGTCCATCACCGAGGTCCAATGGATCTTCGCCTCTGCCCGCATGCGCGGAAGATCCGTCGGCAGCGCAGGCTCCGCTTCCAGTCCGAGCGCATATCGGATCTCATCGATATGGACGCTGCCCGATGAGATGAACAGGGGCACGGTGATGATGTCCGTCACCCCTTTCGCTTCCAAGCAGTCGATCCCATCCTGGATCAATCTTCCCTCGACGAGCTCAAGATAAGAGGAGAACACCGGAATACCGGCAGGGATAGCCGCCTGCGCCACTGCTTCATCGACGAGCTGGACCCAGTCCTCCTCCCGTGAACCATGGCTGATCACCAGGACGCCGTATTTGCCCTTATACATCATCATCGGCAACGCACCTCCTCAGCTCCGCTGGAAAAACTTCCTAACATATAATAAAACGGACACCCAGGTCCGTCTTCATGTCGTCCTATGATCTGATATTATAACTTCTTGATCCGCTCCAAGGCCATGCGATAACCGTCGGTACCATAGTTGAGGCAGCGTTTCACCCGCGAGATCGTAGCTGTGCTTGCCCCCGTCTCCTGTTCGATCTGGTTATACGTGCATCCCTTACCCAGCATACGTGCAACCTCCAGGCGCTGCGAGAGCGATAAAATCTCGTTAACCGTGCATAAGTCTTCGAAGAAAATATAGCATTCATCGATCGTCTTGAGCGATAGGATAGCTTCGAATAATTGATCGATCGTTTTGTCGTTTAACTTCTTGAGTTGCACGAACGATTCACCTCTTCATGAACGTTGATACTTCTATTTTACTTTACCTCTGTAAAGATATCAAACTTTAAATGGGTTAAGCACGGGTTGCCAGCGGATGACGCGGTATAAGTTTCCGCCCATTTTGTGCGAATGGGAATAATCGGGATATTCGTCCATACAACCAAGGCCTTTGCCACATAGAGTATAGGGAAAACGTACAGATCTACATCTCTTATGAAGGATCGTGAATTGGCGTGAATCAATATCCCTATCCATCTTATCGGCATCAACCGCACATTCATCAGCACAACCAACTGCCGCAGGGAACGCCGTATCCGCCAGCCAGTTATCCGCCTGCGGGCTTCCATAATCCCTATCCCGATGCCTACCCCCAACCTCCTGCTGAGCTGCTGCAGCAGCCGGCTGGAGGCAGCGGCGGGGGCGGTCTAGGCGGTCTCCTCGGCGGCGGCCGGGCAGGTCAGATGCTCGGAGATCTGCAAAGTTTTGTGAATCGAATGGGCGGGATCGACGGCATCTTATCGACGGTTACCAAAGTTCAGAAACTCATGTCCACCGTTCAGCAGATTACTCCGATGCTCAGCCTCCTTCTGAATAAGAAGGGACCTGGAACCAGTCTTGCCCAGGCGGATGCCGGCTACCGTTCACCCAGCCGAAGACGCCGCCGGCGCCGGAGCGGCAGCGGCAGCAGGCGAGGGAGACGGTCTGGCAGGAATACCAGCCGAACTGGAAGAGCGGGTTCTGGTTCCGGCTCCTCCCGTTCCCGATCCAGGAATCGCATCAGGTGAACACGAAACGGCGGAAGTCAGCTGACAAGGCGATGACCAGACGGTTACTCCATCCAAGGTCGTTCGCCTTGTCTTCTTCATCGCTTCTATCGGTTCTAATGCCCGGTCATGATTCCATATAACTATCGTAAGTACTATGCTGCGAAGTTGCAATATACGATGTTACGCATCCGCGTTCTCATCAGCCGCGGAGAAGGTGACTTTGAGATCCGGAGAAATCACCTGCACCCAGGTCTTGCCGGGGATCAGCGGCACCTCTTCGCCGTTGATATACGGTCTGATGATGCCGTCCTTCTGTTCCCATACGATCTCCCGCACCTTGCCCTTCTGGGCAATCCAGCCCTTGCCCGGGCCGTATACATCAATCTCCCGGCGGCCGACATTATCCACTACGCGGTGGGAAGCGGCGATGATCATGATATTCGCCGCTTCAATCTGCTCTTCGCTCTCCTTATCCACGTGGGGTGCTCCTGCCATATAGCGCAGGTACGTCTCCTTCTCAGCATCATATTCATATTCCACATGATAGCCCAGCAGATAGTTGACACGGACTTTCTCCGCGGGTTCCCCGGTCATCACAATATCCTTATCAGCAAAGGGTATCGCCTCCGGCTGATTCCATTCCGTGCGCAGTTTCCGGTTCTCCTGCCCCTTGCGGATCAACTCCATGCTCGTATAAAGGTTGTGCGGTTTAGACCGTTCTTTGCTGCGCCAGAAATAAGCGCCGCCGCCGTAGATCTCATCTAAACGGTCCAATTTCTTCTTCTGTACATATTCGATGGCAGCCGGGCTGTATCCGGCATGGACGATCATCGCGTCCATCCCTTCGGCGATCTGTGCAAAATACGGACGCAAACTGCGCACCGGACCGATGACCTCCGGTTGCTGGCTGTGGAACACAGCAGCGAATCGAGTAATCTCTCCCTCTACCAAGAATTCATAAACGATATCCGCATCGATCAGTCCGCTCTGCGGACGAGCTGCTCTATGATTCTCGATCATCACGAGGATCGGACGAGCTGCCATCTCCTCTTCCGTGCCGATCCCGGTTAATGGATATGTATAGGGATAGACGATCTCCGGTTCAGGCTCAGGTTCTGGTTCGATGATCGGTGCTGGAAGCGGCGGTTCCGGCTCAAGGTCCTCCGTTGGTTGGGGCTGTCCGCAGCCGGCAGCCAAGACGATGAGTGCTAAGCATACGATTAGTACAGCAGGCCATCCTTTCATCCTCGTCACTTGTCTAATTCACCTCATACTCGTTTGTTGATGTCTAGATGATAAAGCCCGGATACCTTCTTCTCTCTCCGGCACCCCATTTCCTTCCTTGAGGGGAAGGTTTTTTGGTCAATCCGGGTACAGAAAGGGAAACCCGAGGACGCTCTTCGAATGTCCTCAGGTTTCCCTTATCTCATCTGCTGTATGGATGATTACTTGTTATTTCTTGACTTTTGGCTCGCTATCCTCGCCATGATTCTCATCAGGTTCATCTTTTTCGCAGTCTTTGCCGCCGTTTGCTGCTCGATCGTCTATTGTTCCGTCATCTGTCTCTCCACCCTGCATGACTTCACGGTCTGCCGCTTCTTCTGGCGCTTCATCCTCATCCTTATACGCCTGCTTGAACACATCTCGATCGTGCCGTCTCATATCGGGATGACGCTCCAGTCTCTCCTCTCGCTCCCGTTTCAACTTATAGCGGAACCAGAAGAAGAAAGGCGATGCCAACAAGGCCAACACGAGCAATACCGGAATGGCGGCGACGATGAAGATGACCAGTTCCTGCAGCACGCTGGAGATACCGCTTAACACCGACTGCAGGGCAGAACTCAGACGCTCGCCGAAGGAGGGTTCCTGTTGTTTTTCTTGTTTGGCTGTGAGGTTGTCGTTCTTCTCATATACCGTTAATTCGATGGTGGAGTATGCGACGTTCTGCTCCAGATACCGCATCCGGCCTTTGATCCGCTCGATATCCTGCTGCACGTCGTTCAACTCTTGCGAGAAAATCACAAGATCCCCCGTGCTCGCCGCTTGTTCCATGAACGATAAGAGCCGTTGTTCCGTAACCTCCAATACGTTCAGACGGGCCTCCAGATCCACGTACTCCTCGGTTACATCTTGCCCGGTTACCTTGCTCTCATAATGATCCGGGCTGAGTTCCTCCAGTCGATTCAGCAGGTCCATGAAGCCGCTCGCCGGAACCTTAATCGTAAAATGCCCGCTCCTATCATGCTCGCTATTAATCTCATTAAAATTCAGCTGATACCCCCCTGCTAACTGAACGAGGCTGCGGATCTTCGACCGCGCTTCACCGAAGTCTTCAACTTCTATCGTTACATATGCTTTGTAGATCAGCTTTCGGTTAATCGCAGGATTCGCTTCGTCAATCCCCCAACCTGCAGCATCACGGCCGCCAATGATTCCTGCTTCGCTTCCGCCGCCGCTTTCCGGCGCGGCAGCATTCGCTGCATCGTCTCGTTCATCATCCGCGCCTGCTCCCGTGTCCACAAAACCTAATGTCGACTCATTCGCAATATAACTGTTCGGTGCAGCATTTCCCGCCGTGTCCGAACTGGAGCCGCTGCTGCATCCTGCCATGATGAGTACCAAGCCGAGGAATACCGCCGCCGCTCCGATGCCGATTTTTCTAAACCAACACGAACGACCCCCCATAGTCTCAACCCTTTCTTAATTGTAAGATCTGGAATTTGATTAACAGACGTTTGACGATCGGGAAAGGTTGCGGGATGAGTCGGAATTTTCTGAACAAATAAAAGAAAAAATCGGACCACATCATGTGTCATGTGATCCGATCCATTCGAGACATCATCCGATATTTTCGATACGTGATATAAATCTTTGCGGCACGATGTGCCTCTGTCCAACAACACTTGATTATTCGCTGGCGATGATGACCAGCAAACGCAAGATATACAGGAACAGGTTGATGAACGACAGGAACATGCTGAGCACCGCAAGCGGCATCAGATGCTCCGGAACGCCGTGCTTATACTGGGATACATCGTAAAGGACGAATCCAGAGAAGACCAGCACCCCGAGGATCGTGATCACCAAGTTTGTCGTACCGCCCATGCCGCCGGTGAACAGCGAGATCAATCCTGCGCCGATCAGCACGATCAGACCGACGAGCAGGATGCCTCTCAGGAAGCTGAAATCGCGCTTCGAATAGTAGGCATATAAAGTCAGCGCTCCAAATACGACCACCGTCAGCAGTAAAGCTTGAGTGACAATCGCCCCGCCGCCGACAAAGGTGTAATAGGCAACCGCCGGATACAACACAACGCCGGTCAGGAAGATGAAGCTGAAGACGAAGGGATAACCGATCGCCTTGCCCCGCCATTGGATGATGAACGCTGCGATCATCATGATGAGCTGCACAACCGCGAGCGGCATGAACCACTGGATCGGCACCGCCATGCCCACGAGTGTACCGATGAAGCAGAGCAACACGGAGAGCGAGAACGTGCGCATCAGACGTTGAAAGGAATCCGAGCGCGTCTCCTGTTCAGCCGTTCCTAGATAGGTTGTTTGCGTCTGTTCAACATTCATTTCATACACCACCTATACAACTGAGAATAGAATCGTCCCCCCTGGGTACACGACCCCAAGGTACACGATATCTACTAAATTTTATCACAAATACGGAAAAAGAGAACCATTATTTGAACATATTTTCAAATCTGCGCAAAATGAGCGGAATGATGCGACTATGAAACGATGTCATTTGTCGGCTGCGCTCCGATTTCGTCACCTCGCAGCGTGAGTCAACAGTTTCTGTCGGTTCGCACTCCGATCTCGCATCCTCGTAGCCTGAATCGACAGTTTCTGTCGACTCACACGCCGATCCTGCCTCAGCACAGTCCGAGTCAACAGTTTCTGTCGATTCACACGCCGACCTCCTCTCCGTACAGCCTGAATCAACAGTTTCTGTCGATTCACACGCCGACCTCCTCTCCGCACAGCCTGAATCAACAGTTTCTGTCGACTCACACGCCGACCTCCTCTCCGTACAGCCTGAATCAACAGTTTCTGTCGACTCACACGCCAATCCTGCCTCAGCACAGTCCGAGTCAACAGTTTCTGTCGACTCACACGCCGACCTCCTCTCCGTACAGCCTGAATCAACAATTTCTGTCGACTCGCACGCCGATCCGCCCCCGCTCAGCCTGAGTCAACAGTTTCTGTCGATTCACACGCCGACCTCCTCTCCGCACAGCCTGAATCAACAGTTTCTGTCGACTCGCACGCCGATCCAGCCGCCGCACAGCATGAGTCGACAGTTGCTGTCGGTTTGCACGCCGATCCTGCCTCCGTACAGCCTAAATCAACAGTTTCTGTCAGTTCGCACGCCGACCTCCTCTCCGCACAGCCTGAATCAACAGTTTTTGTCGACTCACGCTCATTCTCAGCCCAACACACATCGATTCGACTTAGCATCCATGCAAGTTCACGCATCATACATACTTCACGCATCATACATTCACCGCACGCCAACTCAGCCTCCGCACGCCACCCGCCTTAATGCCTGCCATGATGTACCAAAACAAAACGGCCTGCCCGATCAACAACCGATCGGAAACAAGGCCGTCTTTGCAATCAACTCTTCATCAAGCTCATCATCAAACTCTTCATCAGCACTTCTTCAACTCTTCTCCAAACCTTCCTCTGCCCTTCCTCAACCCTTCATCGCCTGCAAGGCTTTGAGCGCGATGTCCGTGCGGTAATGCTTGCCTTCATAGCGGATCTTCTCGATATCCGCATAGGCGATCTCCCGGGCTTCCGTGATATCCCGTCCGACGCCCGTGACGCCGAGCAGGCGGCCGCCGTTCGTGACGATCTGCCCGTCTTGGAGCGCCGTGCCGGCATGGAAGACGAGGGAGTGCTCGACTTGATCGAGCCCGGTGATCGGTTTGCCCTTCTCGTACGGGCCGGGATAGCCGCCCGAAGCGAGCACAACGCATACCGCCGCCTCATCGCTCCACTCGATCTCGACTTCATGCAGCCGTCCTTCTACCGTCGCCAGCAAGATCTCCGCCAGGTCCGACTTCAACCGCGGCAGCACGACCTGCGTCTCGGGATCGCCGAAACGGCAATTGAACTCGATCGTCTTCGGCTCGCCCTTCTCGCTGATCATCAGTCCCGCATAGAGCACGCCGCGAAACGGCCGCCCCTCCTGCACCATCGCCCGTGCCGCCGGCTTCAGGATCGTCTCGATCGCCTCATCCACGACGGACTGCGGAATATGCGGCACCGGCGAATAGGTCCCCATACCGCCTGTATTTGGTCCGCGGTCGCCGTCGTATACCGGCTTATGATCCTGGGACGGTACCATCGGCCGGACCGTCTCGCCATCGACGAAGGCCAGGATCGACATCTCTTGTCCGCTCAAATATTCTTCGATGACGACCTTCGATCCCGCTTCGCCGAATACCTTCTCGACCATGATGCCGCACAGCGCCTGTTCCGCTTCCTCCAGCGTCTGCGCAACGGTGACTCCTTTGCCGGCTGCCAGACCATCCGCTTTGATGACGATCGGCGCCTGCTGCTTGAGCAGATAAGCTCTGGCCGCTTCATAGTCGTCAAAGGTCTCATAGGCCGCAGTAGGGATGTTGTATTTTTTCATGAGCTCTTTGGTAAAAACCTTGCTGCCCTCGATGATCGCCGCATCTTTCCTAGGACCGAACACCTTCAGCCCCTTCTCCTCCAGAACATCGACCAATCCGCCGAAGAGCGGCGCTTCCGGCCCAACCACTACGAGATCAATCTCTTGCTGCAGCGCAAACTGTGCCAATGCCTCAAATTGCATCTCGCCAATCGGCACACATGCTGCGATCTCTGCTATACCCGCATTGCCCGGCGCGCAGTAGATACGTTCCACCTGCGGGCTCTTGCTCAGCGCCCAAGCAATCGCATGCTCGCGTCCCCCGCTGCCGACGATTAAGATCCGCACCGTGAGCTGCCTCCTTTGCCTTATGGATTGCTTATCCTTAATGGATTCCTAGTCCTTGATTAATTCCTTGTTATTCTATATATCAATGTTTAAAATGTCGGACTCCCGTAAAGACCATCGCGATGCCGTGCTTGTTCGCCGCATCGATCGAATCTTGGTCCTTGATCGAGCCGCCCGGCTGGATGATCGCCGTGATCCCGGCCTTGGCCGCCAGCTCCACCGTGTCGCTCATCGGGAAGAAAGCATCCGATGCCAGCACGCTGCCGCGCGCCTTCTCACCGGCTTGGTTGATGGCGATGCCCGCCGCACCGACGCGGTTCATCTGCCCGGCGCCGACACCGATCGTCATATTGTCTTTCACCAGCACGATGGCATTGGATTTGACGTGCTTGACGACTTTCCATCCAAACAAGAGCTGCTTCAGCTCTTCTTCAGACGGCGCCCGTTCCGTTACCACCTGCAGCGAATCCGGATCGAGCTGCAGATGATCGTTATCCTGCACGAGCATGCCGCCTTCGATCGAGGTGATATTGTGATAGCTCGCCGCTGCATGTTCCGCCGTGAACACATCGCCCAGGCGGAGCAAGCGGATATTCTTCTTCTGAGTCAGGATCTCCAGCGCTTCATCCGTGAAACTCGGAGCGATCACGATCTCCAAGAAAATCTCATGCATCCGCTTCGCCGTCTCCCCGTCGATCTCCCGGTTCGCCGCGATGATGCCGCCGAAGATCGAGACGGGATCGGCTTCATAAGCCTTCTCATAAGCCTCAAGGATCGTGCTGCCGATGCCGACGCCGCATGGGTTCATATGCTTCACGGCAACCACGGCAGGCTCTTGGAATTCCTTGACGATCTGCAGAGCCGCGTTGGCGTCATTGATGTTGTTGTAGGACAGCTCCTTGCCGTGCAGCTGCTCCGCCGTCGTGATATTGCCGGCCTCAGCCAGCGGTTTGCGATAGAAGGCCGCCTTCTGATGCGGATTCTCGCCGTAGCGAAGTTCTTGCACTTTCTCATAAGTTACGGTGTATTTCTCAGGGAATGCCTCCCCGACCTGTCGGGTCAAATAATCCGCAATCAGCGCGTCATAAGCCGCGGTATGACGGAATACTTTCGCAGCCAGGCGCTTGCGCGTCTCCAAAGTCGTATCCCCGGACTGCTTGATCTCCGCCAGCACGGTCTCATAATCCGCCGCATCCACGACGACAGTCACATAGGCATGATTCTTAGCCGCCGAACGCAGCATCGTCGGCCCGCCGATATCGATGTTCTCGATCGCATCCTCATAGGTGACATCGGGTTTGGCAATCGTCTCCGCAAAGGGATAGAGATTAGCCACCACCATGTCGATATACCCCAGATTCAATTCCTGCAGCTGCTGCTGATGCTCGCTGTTATCGCGCACTGCCAGCAGGCCGCTGTGCACTGCAGGATGTAAGGTTTTGACCCGGCCGTCGAGGATCTCCGGGAAACCCGTTACTTCACTGATGCCGATCACTGGGATGCCGTTTTGCTCGAGCAGCCTTTTCGTCCCCCCGGTCGAGATGATCTCGATGCCGGCCTTAGCCAGCCCTGCGGCAAATTCCACGATGCCCGTTTTGTCAGACACGCTGATTAACGCTCTTGAGATAGCCACGAATCCTGTTCCTCCTTGGTTTCTTTATTGTATATAGTGACAACTGATCTTCTTTATCTCCAATATTTTACGATAATCCATCGATCAACACACGCCGTCCATCCAATCGCACACGCCCTTCACAGATCCACTGGATCACCTTGGGATAGAGGGCGTGCTCCGCCGCATGGATCTTCTCAGCCAGCGTCTCCAGCGTATCCTGCGGTTCGATCGACACGGGGACCTGAGCGATGATCGGTCCCGTATCCATCCCGTCGTCGACATAATGCACCGTCACGCCCGTCACTTTCACGCCGTAGCGATAGGCATCACCGATGCCTTCCACCCCCGGGAAACTCGGCAGAAGCGAAGGATGGATGTTGATGATCCTGCCTTCATACGGCTCGAGCAACACCCGGGTGATCAGCCGCATATAGCCGGCGAGTACGATCAGATCGATCCGATGTTCTTCCAGCACCTGAACGAGCATCGCCTCATAGGCCTCGCGGGAGGGATAATCCTTCGGCCGGAAGGTGAAGGCCTTCACGCCTGCCTGCTCCGCCCGCTCAACCACCTTCGCCTGCGGCTTATCGCAGACGAGCAGGGCAATCTCCGCATCGATCTCGCCGCGGCGCTGAGCATCGACGATCGCCTGAAAATTCGACCCGCTCCCTGAGGCGAATATGGCGATGCGCTTCCTCATGCGATCTCCGCTCCCTTGAATCTCACCTTGCGTTCGCCGGGGATGACCGTGCCGATCCGGTACGCCGCTTCACCCAATTCCTGCGCCAGCTGCAGCGTCTGCTCCGCTTCCTCTTCCGGCACGATCAACACCATGCCGATGCCCATATTGAAGGTCGTGAACATATCGCGGCCGCTGATCCTGCCGACTTCCTGCAGATGTTTGAAGATCGGCAGGATCGGCCATGAGACGTAATCAATCTCGACATCCACATCAGCCGGCAGGATGCGCGGGATATTCTCGATGAAACCGCCGCCGGTAATATGGGACATGCCCTTCAGCGTCACTTGTTCCTTAAGTGCCAGGATCGTCTTCACGTAGATCCTCGTCGGCTCGAGCAGGACCTCACCCAGCGTCTTGCCGCTGTCACCGCCTGCCTCCGGCACCACATCCGTCAATTGATAGCCCTGCTGTTCGAGAAGCAGCCTGCGCACCAAGGAGAAGCCGTTGCTGTGCACGCCGCTGGAAGCCAGGCCGATCACGGCATCGCCCGGGCAGATGCTGCGGCCGTCGATCAGCTTCTTCTTATCGACGATGCCTACGGCGAATCCGGCGATATCATATTCATCCTCGCCGTACATCCCCGGCATCTCCGCCGTCTCGCCGCCGATCAAGGCACAGCCCGCTTGTACGCAGCCCTCTGCGATGCCGGCCACGATCGCCTCGATCTTCTCCGGCACCACCTTGCCGCATGCAAGATAATCGAGGAAGAACAGCGGCTCCGCTCCTTGCACGACGATGTCATTGACGCACATGGCGACGGCATCGATGCCGATCGTGTCGTGTTTGTCCATCATGAAGGCCAGCATCAGCTTCGTGCCGACCCCGTCGGTACCCGAGACAAGCACGGGCTCCTCATAGCGCTTCAGATCCAGGTCGAACAGTGCGCCGAAGCCGCCCAGATCCGTCAGCACCTCCGACCGGAAGGTGCGCTTGACATGCTTCTTCATTCGCTCGACGGCCTCATTGCCCGCGGCGATATCGACCCCGGCTTGTTTATATGCATCGGACATCGGTGATCCCTCTCCTAACATCGATATAATCTAGTCTCTATAGTTCTAGTTCCTCTGTTCCCCCGCCTGAACGGTCACGTCAGCCCTTACACCTTCGCATAATCGGAACGGGGGCTCATGAACTGCAGCTCAGAAGATGTTCCGCCCAGGACTTCGTTTCCGTCCTTCATCCCTGCTCGCTCATCTTCATGAATCCCGTACAATCGGGTCGGATAGTTGTTGTCAAAACATGCCGTGCACAGCCCGCGGTTGTACTCGCTGCCGTCGCCGCGGCCGATCGACTCAAGCAAGCCCTCATGGCTGAGAAAATACAGCGAATCCGCATTGATCGCCTGTCGAATCTGCTCCACGGATTTCTGCGCAGCGATCAGATCCTTCCGCGTAGGCGTATCGATGCCGTAGAAACACGGATTCTGAAAAGGCGGCGACGAGATCCGCACATGCACTTCCTTCGCTCCTGCTTCCCGCAGCAGATTGACGATGCGAAGCGACGTTGTACCGCGCACGATGGAGTCATCGATCATGACGACCCGTTTGCCTTCGACGACTTTGCGCACAGCGCTCAGCTTCATCTTCACACCCTGTTCGCGAAGCGCCTGGCTCGGCTGGATGAAGGTGCGGCCCATGTAGCGGTTCTTGATCAGCCCGATCTCATACGGGATGCCCGTCTTTTCCGCATAGCCGATCGCCGCCGAGATGCTCGAATCCGGAACGCCCGTCACGACATCCGCATCGACGAAGGACTCCATCGCCAGCCGGCGTCCCATCCGCTTGCGCGCCATGTGGATATTCACAGCATCGATATCCGAATCGGGCCGTGCGAAGTAGATGTATTCCATCGCACAGATGGCGCGCCGCTTCGGTTCCGTGAACCGCCCTGCACGCAGCTTCCCGCTGCCGAGTTCAAGGACGAGCAGCTCGCCCGGCTCGATATCCCGCACATACTCCGCGCCGATCGCATCGAAGGCGCAGGTTTCCGACGCGAACACATATGCATCGCCGAGCTTGCCCAATACGAAGGGACGCAGGCCGTGCGGATCCTTGGCCGCGATCAGCTTCGTGCGCGTCAGGAAGAGGAAGGCATAAGCGCCGTCGACCTGGTGAAGCGCCTCTTTGACCGCATCCACGATATCGTCATGGGAAGAACGGGCGATGAGATGGGCGAGCACCTCCGTATCCCCCGTCGTCTGGAAGATCGAACCCGCACGCTCCAGGCGATCCCGAAGTTCCTTTGCATTCACGAGGCTCCCGTTCGCAGCGATCGCCAGATCCCCTTCCCGATACTTGAACACCAAGGGCTGGGCATTCGCCATCTTGATCTCAGCAGAAGATTTTTCGCTGGACGGCGCATAGCGGACGTGCGCGATGCCCATCGTCCCGCGCAGTCCGCTCATGATCTTGCCGTCGAAGATTTCCTTCACCAATCCCAAATCGCGATGATAATGAAACTGCTCACCGTCGGAGATACAGATGCCTGCACTTTCCTGACCGCGGTGCTGCAGGGCATGGAGGCCGTAGTAAGCCAAGTGTGCCGCATCGGGATGACCGAACACCCCGAATACGCCGCACTCTTCCCCCAATTTGTCGAAGACCTGGTCGTGTTTGCTCACGAGACCTTCGTTGTAATAATCCCCGGACCAGATCTTCCCTGTCCGAAGGGATTCATCCCGCTCACAGCGCATCGCGCAGAGCCCCTGCGTAACGGCGGGAACCGGGAATCCCCGGTTCGCAGCGCCGGCCCCGCGGCTCACATGCTTCATCTCATCATGCATGGGATCGCATCCTTCCATACTTGTGCCAGTCGGTCGACTGGAAGTTCCAAACCTTGCCCGCCGTTGATCCGAATCGACAGATCGCTGCCGCCTACCGTGCCGATGCGCTTCACCGGTACGCCGGCCGCCGCGATCGTCCGCTCCAGTTCCTCCGCCTGCTCCGGCTTGGCCGTCAGCAGGATGCGGGACTGGCTCTCGCTGAACAGTGCGATATCATGACGCAGCTCCGTCTCGATCTCCACCGCAGCGCCGATGCCGCCGCTGATGCAGCTTTCCGCAAGGGCAACGGCCAGGCCGCCTTCCGACAGATCATGCGCCGAAGCGACGAGACCGGACTGGATCGCACGCAGCACCGCTTCTTGCAGCCGCTTCTCCGCCGCAAGGTCGATCTGCGGCGGTCGCCCTTCCGTGACGCCATGGATGACGTATTGGAATTCGCTGCCGCCGAGCTCTGCCTTCGTCTCGCCGAGCAGGAAGATCACGTCGCCTTCGGATTTGAAGGCCTGTGTCGTGATATGATCCAGATCATGCACGAGACCGACCATGCCGATCACCGGCGTCGGGTAGATCGGGCCTTTCTCGCTTTCATTGTAGAGGCTGACATTGCCGCCGATGACCGGTGTTGCGAAGGTCTCGCAGGCCTCCGAGATGCCGTCCACCGCTTTCTCCAGCTGCCAGAACACCTCCGGCTTCTCCGGACTTCCGAAGTTCAGGTTGTCCGTCACCGCCAGCGGCTCTGCACCGGAACAGACGACATTGCGCGCCGCTTCGGCCACGGCGATCTTGCCCCCGACTTCCGGATCGAGGTAGACATAGCGGCCGTTGCAGTCCGTCGTCATGGCGATCGCCTTGCGCGTCCCCGGCACCCTGACCACTCCTGCATCGGACCCCGGCGCCACCATCGTCTCATTGCGCGCCATATAGTCGTATTGCTGATAGACCCATTCCTTGCTTGCGATATTCGGGGAAGCCAGCAGTTTCAGCAAAGCATCCCCCAGATCCTTCACTTCCGGATACCTTGTCGTATCTACGGAACCGTTCTTCACGTAATATTCCGGAATGCGCGACGGCTTGTGATAGACCGGGCACTCGTCGACCAGCGCCGATACCGGCATATCGCCGGCCGCTTCGCCGTCCTTGATGAGGCGCAGGCGGCCGTCATCGGTCACACGACCGACCTTCACGCAAGGCACGCCCCAGCGCGCGAAGATCTCCTTCGCCTGCTCCTCCTTATCCGGCTCAACGACGAACAGCATGCGCTCCTGGGATTCGGACAACATCATCTCATAGGCGGTCATGCCCTCTTCCCGCTGCGGCACCGCATCCAAGTTCAGTTCCATGCCGTTGCCCGCCTTGCTCGCCATCTCCGCACTCGAGCAGGTGAGTCCCGCCGCCCCCATGTCCTGGATGCCGATGACGATCCCGGATTCGATCAGTTCCAGACAAGCTTCCATCACGAGCTTCTCCATGAAGGGATCGCCGACTTGTACGGATGGCGGCTCGACCTTCGCATCCTCCGTCAGTTCCTCCGATGCGAAGGTCGCCCCATGGATGCCGTCGCGGCCCGTTGGCGGACCAACATAGAAGACCGGGTTGCCGACGCCTTGCGCCACGCCCCGCTGGATCTTGTCGTGCTCCACAAGCCCGACGCACATCGCATTGACCAGCGGATTGCCCTCATAGCTCTCATCGAACATCACTTCGCCGCCGACGGTCGGAACGCCGATGGTGTTGCCGTAGCCTGCGATGCCCGCTGTCACATTCTCGAAGAGATATTTCACCCGTTCATTGTCCAATCTGCCGAAGCGCAGTGAGTTCAGCATCGCGATCGGCCGCGCGCCCATCGAGAAGATATCGCGGATGATGCCGCCGACGCCCGTAGCCGCTCCTTGATAAGGCTCTACTGCCGAAGGGTGGTTATGGCTCTCCAGCTTGAAACAGATCGCCAGGTTGTCGCCGATATCCACGATGCCCGCGCCCTCCCCGGGACCGATGAGCACCCGCGGTCCCTTCGTCGGGAAACGGCGAAGCAGGGGTTTGGAGTTTTTGTACGAGCAGTGCTCTGACCACATGACGCTGAATACGCCGATCTCCGTGTAGTTGGGCTTGCGGCCGAGGAATTTGCAGACGAGCGCATATTCCTCATCGGTGACGCCCATCTGTCTGTACAGCTTCTGTTCCGCGATCTGTTCAACGGTTGGCTCTTTACCCGATCCTTGTTGTGCCATGATTCTCCCTCCAAGCTTTTAATACGGACGTGAATACCCTCTTGCCGTCTCCCGATCCTAGCAGCTGATCGATCGCCCGCTCCGGATGCGGCATCATGCCGAGCACATTGCCCTGTTCATTGCAGATGCCCGCGATCTCATCCAAGGAACCGTTCGGGTTCTCACCCGCATAGCGAAACACGATCTGTCCCTTCTCCTTGAGCTTCGCCAAGACTGCATCATCACAATAGTAATTGCCAAAACGATGCGCGATCGGAAGCTGAATCACTTCGCCGGCTTCATACTCGCTGGTATATGACGTGCGATTGTTCTCCACGCGCAGGCTGACCAGCTGACAGCGGAACTTCAGGGATTCGTTGGGAAGCATCACGCCCGGCAGCAAGCCGCTCTCCAGCAGGATCTGAAACCCGTTGCCGATCCCGAGCACATAACGGCCTGCTTCCGCCGCCTTCCGCACCTCTTCCATCACCCGCATCCGGCTTGCAATCGCTCCCGGACGCAGGGCATCCCCGTACGAAGCCCCGCCTGGAAGGATGATCGTATCGTACTTGGACAGATCCTCCGCCGTATAAGGGACATATGCTGCCTGCTGTTGAAGCACTTCTTCGACAGCCTTGTAACTCTCGATATCACCAGTGGAGCCTGGAAATACTAGAACTGCAACCTTCATGAGGCACACGACCTTCCCTTCATAGGTTCATTCACATTTCCCTCGATGTCGATTCAAACAACCTTTAGAACAACCTTTAGATCACCCTTAGATCCTGGCCCAATTACTCTTCCGTAAGCTCGAAGCGGTAATCTTCCACCACGGTATTGACCAGCAGTTGTTCACACATCGCCTTGACCCGCTCCTCTGCTTCTGCGCGGTTATTCGTATCCAACTTGAGCTCGATATACTTGCCGATGCGCACCGAGCTGACCTCTTCGTAACCGAGGGCCTTGAGCGCCTCTTGCGATGCTTTGCCTTGCGGGTCCAGAACATTCTGCTTCATCGTCACATATACGGCTGCTTTCAACATAGACAGGTGCCTCCTTAATTCATTCAAAGGATAAAAAAGCTCGAAAATTAGTTAAGTTCATTAATTTTCTTCCTTCCGCTTCGACAACCCGCAGCCGGTCAGCTCCAGATTGTCGATCGTTCGATCCAAACGAGCGCGCGTTCCACATCCGGCGTTAACAAATTCACATGCCCCATCTTGCGCTTCGGCTTCGCCTCCGCTTTGCCGTAGAGATGAACTTTCGCCGTGATCCCGTACTCCCGTTCCAATTCCGCTTCTCCACCGGCGGCGAGCCATGCCATCAGGGGCTCCAAATGCTCACCGAGCACATTCACCATCACGACCGGTGTCAGAAGCTCCGTGGAAGTCAGCGGGAGATTGCAGATCGCACGGATGTGCTGTTCAAACTGCGAAGTGCGGCAAGCCTCCATCGTATAATGCCCGGAGTTATGCGGACGCGGCGCCAACTCATTCACATACAGCTTGCCGTCCGCGGTGAGGAACATTTCGACAGCGATCAGTCCGACCACGTTCAGGGCTTCGGCGATCCGCACAGCCATGCGCTGTGCCTCCTCGACAATTTCCCGGGAAATACGAGCGGGCACGATCGACACATGCAGGATATTCTCGCGATGAATATTCTCCGCCGGCGGGAAAACGGCGATCTCCCCCCCCGGCACTGCGTGCAGCGATCACCGAGATCTCCTTGGTGAAAGGAATGAACTTCTCCAGAACGAGCTCCGTCCCTTCCGCTGCAAGTTCGGCATAAGCTTCGGCAAGCTCCGACGGATCGCGAAGAACTCTTTGTCCTTTGCCGTCGTATCCTCCTGTCGCTGTCTTCAGTACGCAGGGCCATCCCAGCCGCTCCGCCTCCCGCTCCAGCTTTTCAACGCTGTGAATCGGTGAATAGGGAGTGACGGCGATGCCCGCCGCTTCCACCGCCCGTTTCTCCCGCAGGCGATGCTGCGTCGTATAGAGCAGCTCACTGCCTTGGGGAACATAGGATTCCTTCATCAGCATGGCGGTGACATCGGCATCGACGTTCTCAAATTCATAGGTGATGACGTCGGAGAGTTCCGCCAGCTTACGCGCCGCCTCCATGTCGTCATAGGGCGCCGTAATCTGCTGATCAGCGGCCTGCCCGCAAGGGGCGTTCGGCGTCGGGTCCAGGGTGACGAACCGATAGCCCATGTTCCGCCCGGCCAGGGCCATCATCCGGCCTAACTGCCCGCCGCCCAGCACGCCGATCGCCGCCCCGGGCAGGATGCGCGGTGCATTGCTTTCCAGTGTCCTTATCTCCCTCTCTCTATTCGTTCCGATCCGCTTCACGGCCCCTCCACTCCTAAGGAGTCGCTGGAATCGAGCACCTTCTGCTTCATAGCTTCGCGCCAAGCGATCAACCGGCTTTGCACTTCCTTATCCGTGCTGCCGATGATGCTCGCTGCCATCAGCGCGGCATTGATCGCTCCGGCCTTGCCGATCGCCATCGTCGCTACGGGGACGCCGCCGGGCATCTGCACGATCGACAGCAGCGAATCCAGTCCGTTCAAGTTGGACGACTTCACAGGCACGCCGATGACCGGCAGCACCGTCTTCGAAGCCACCATGCCGGGCAGATGAGCCGCTCCGCCGGCGCCGGCGATGATCACTTGCAGACCGCGTTCCACAGCCGTTGCCGCATATTCAAACATCAGATCCGGCGTTCGGTGAGCGGAGACGACCTTCTTCTCATATGGGATGGCCAGCTGGTCCAACAGTTCACAAGCATGCTTCATCGTTTCCCAATCGGAAGTACTGCCCATGATAACTCCGACTTTAGCAGACATTGCTTCAACCTTCCTTCATCTCGATATCATGATGCGAAAAGCTGCTGGATAAAGCCTCCGTCATACCGCGTAACATATGTCACATCAACATGACGTCGTTAGCCTTTTGACCTCAACATGGATAGTTTATCAAGAGATAACCGAGAGTGTCAATGGTAAACACGAACATTATTTTGAGTTTTTATAAATATAGTTCGCCTTTTCTACAAACGTCTATTCTTCTTACAAGATAATAAAAAGCTGCTTGAAAACGAACGTTCAAGCAGCCAGTCATGTTGGTATTCGATTCGATTAAGCCTTACCCCAGATGAAGTAAGCGATAAATACGAAGAACATCACATACATAATCCAGTGCACCTTCTTGCCGTCGCCCTTTACCAGTTTCAGCACTGGATACAGCACGAAGCCAAGGGCGATCCCCTTCGAGATGCTGTAAGTAAGCAGCATCCCTACGGCTGTAACGAATGCCGGCACCGCTTCATCGAACTGATCCCATTCGATCAGTCTCAGGTTGGATGCCATCAGCACGCCGACCATCACCAGAGCTGCAGCCGTCACACTGCTGTTAATGATGGACAAGAGCGGCGAGAAGAACAGCGCCAGGAAGAAGAAGCCCGCCGTTACAACAGCTGTAAAACCTGTGCGGCCGCCGGCGGCAATACCCGCAGAGGATTCAACATAAGATGTCGTTGTCGATGTACCAAACGCTGCACCGACAATCGTTGCGACCGAGTCTGCAGCCAGAGCTCGTCCAGCGCGCGGCAGTTTGCCGTCCTTCAACAGCCCTGCTTGGCTGGCTGTCCCCACCAGCGTACCCGCCGTGTCGAAGAAATCGACGAACAAGAAGGTCAAGACGACGATCAGCATCTCAATCGACCAGAAACTCACACCGTCAATCACTTCGCCGAACAAAGGACCAGCAAACTCACCCAAAGCCGTCGGGTACGGCGGTATGCTGATGATGCTGGCAGGCAGTTCTACCAGTCCGAAGATCATGCCTGCAACTGCGGTGATGACGATGCCGATGAAGATGGCGCCGCGGATGTTGAGTGTCATCAGGATCGCCGTAATGACGATGCCGAAGAGTGCCAGCAGCGTAGAAGGATCACCCAGATCTCCAAGTTTCACAAGGGTTGCACCATCATCGACGATGATCCCTGCGCCCTGCAGCCCGACGAAGGCGATGAACAGACCGATCCCCGCGGATACCGCTTGTTTCAACCCTGCGGGAATCGCGTTGATGATCGTCTCGCGAATGCCTGACAGCGCAAGCAGCAGGAAGATCACCCCGGAGACAAATACGCCGGCCAACGCTGTCTGCCACGGAATTCCCATACCGCCTACGACTGCATACGTGAAGAAGGCGTTCAAGCCCATGCCCGGTGCCAGCGCGACGGGGTACTTCGCGAAGAAGCCCATGACCAGTGAGCCGACGATCGCGGCAATCGCTGTTGCTGTGATCGTCGATTGATAGTCCATCCCCGCTTCACTCAGGATGAGCGGGTTCACGGCCAGGATGTAGGCCATAGCCAGGAAGGTTGTCAGCCCGGCGATGAATTCCTGTCTGTAGCTCGTGCCGTGCTTGCTGAATTCAAAATAACGTGCCAATCCCTTCTCATTGCTTCCTTTGTTCGACAAAGTTCATACCTCCACAAGATATAATCATTGCTTACTTGCAATCCTTACGATTCGTTCCCCATAAGGCGATTGGTATCTTACCAGCAATCTCTCTCCTTATGGTTCACGTGATGGTTCATGCGTATTATTGTAGTAGGACGGCACGATTCTGTCAACGAAAAAACGAACACTTCGAGAAATTTTATCTCGAATGTTCGTTTTTAGCTCGATGATCAACTGGATATTTACAAGAATTAATGAAAATAAACGGCTAAACCAGCATATTCTTGATAATATCGTTCAGCCCACCAGCGCCACTTTGCCGCATCGAAGGGCTCCGCGTGATCCGCATCCGCAGCCCGACTCACACCTTGCTCCAACAGGTCATGCTCCAGCAGGATCGTCAGGGCGATCATGCACGCCTGCGATCCCTCCCCCGACTTCATCTCTTCGATAAGCAGAGGAACCGCCGGCGCTCCCAGCGCGATCAGCTGCGCTGCCTGCTGAGCCTCCGTCAAGTCTTCGGATGCCAGAATACTTGGAACCGCCGTCTCTGCCCGCGCCACGCTGGCATTCCAAAGCTCCTTCCACTCTGCTGTGTTCGACCAGGCATCCGGAGGGATGTTCAGCTTGCCGATCTCAGTAATCCCATACGCCAGAATCCGTCCCATCTGCTCCTCCTCCCGCTCCAACTGCCGCAGCAAATAGGGGATATAGACGACCTCCAGCCGCAAGAGCTCCTCATAGGATTCCCGCTTCCGCATCAGCGCAGGATGGACAGGCATCTCCTCGGCTTTCGTCTTGGCGCTCCCAGTCTCCGCAGTCTGCCCTTCAGCCACCGCAGTCTGCGTTCCTGTCACTTCCGTTCCTGGGTTTCCAGAATCCAAAGTCTGCGCTCCTGTCACTTCCGATCCGATATCCCAAGCCCCTGTCGACTCTGCTCCCGTCCGTTGAATCGCCTGGATCTCCTGAATCGCCGTACGAAGTTCTTCCGCTATCCGCTCAACCCGCTCCGCCCGCCGGCGTTCCGTCTCCATATCCAACCAAGTATTCGCCGCCGTGATCAGCGAGAGTGTCGCCAATAGAAAAACAACACACCAGAACCGCTCCTTCGCATTCCACCTCTGCCACATCATCTCCACCTCGATCCCCATCGTGAAGTTCAGCTGTTCAGAGCCCAATATTAAGGTATTAACCAGACCTGGCCTTTGTCACTGCTCCGACCGCTTGTACCCTGTGATGCTGTGTCTCCTGTTTCGTGCTGTGCTTTCTGTGCGGTACTTTGTTTTGTTCGATTATCCCGGCCTTGACCCATACATGACATGTACTAACTAACACATGTATATGTCATGAAGACAAACACTAGATCATGATCCTGTTATTCATCAGTAAACCCGAACATTCGACGCCCGAAGAATTTCATTCGTTCGGTAATAAAAGCGTTATGCACTGAAGATGACGTGGAATCGGGGATGGCACATTTTATACGATTTTTAGGATACAGATATCTGGATGAATGCTGATCCAGGAGCCTTTTATGCTAAATTTAGGACAAAAACCAACATCGTACCTTCCGGAGGAATCCGATCATCATCTTTTATACTAGATTTAGTATATAATCTTCTAATCTTCGCGGTTCCCCCGCTCA
>NZ_BMAQ01000021.1 GCF_015472005.1 Insulibacter thermoxylanivorax
CCGCCGCGGCCCAACCCGCGGGCCGAACCGCGGTCCCGGCCCTGTTCGCGGCTGGTGGTGATCCGGGCAATGCTTAACTGAGAATCCCCGTACAGGAGCGGCTGTTCAGCCGCTCCTTTTTGGCATGTCGAAATGGCCATACGGCGTGTCAATTTGCCATGTCAATTTTGCGGGATCATTAGGCAGCCAATTGACATGCTATTTTGTTGACAATTTTGATTATTGCCGCTAGGTCAGCGCCGCGCTATAATTGATCCACTGCTGTTGCAAATCGCAGGTCGTTTGCAAGATCCGGTGCGCCATGGCGATGACCGGCAAGATCGGACAAAGACACAGCAATGCTGATCACAAACATCATCACATCTCTTGTCATCCCATGCCCATAAATGATTACTTCTAAGAGGAGAGTGCAGCACGAATTGAAGAAGAAATCATCCAATTATCGCCGCAATATGCAAGTTGGATTGCTGGAAGGTATCCCCGCCACCGTGATCTACATGACCTTAGGGGGACCTTATCTCACGGGTTATTTGTTGTATCTGGGGGCTTCTTCTGTACAAGTGGGGATTGCCGCGGCGATCCCGGCATTGACGAACGTTTTGCAGATCTTGGCAGCGCTCGGGATGCAGTACATCAACAACCGTCGGCTGGCGATTATCATATTTGCTTCGATTCATCGAGTTGTCTGGGTGCTGACAGGACTCATCCCCTTCCTATTCCCAGAATCGCTGTGGGTGATCATCTATCTCATCATGATGTTCATCGCCTTCGCCGGCAATGCTGTCAGCAGCGTAGCCTGGACATCCTTGATCGCTGATATGGTTCCGTCCAGACTCAGAGGAAAGTATTTTGGCCTGCGCAATGCGGTCATCAACGCTGCGGGCAGCGTGTCGCTGTTCGTATGCGGCATGGTGTTGGATCATTATGGAGAGGATATTGGATTTGCTTTTATCTATATCGTGTGTGCGATCGCAGTGGTCTTGAATATCATCTTGTTCTTCGCCTATCCGAACGTCGAATTTGAGAAGTCCCAAGAGACGGATATCGGCAAGCGATTTCTCTTGCCTTTTCGTGATTGGGCCTTTATCAAGCCGGCGCTGTTTATCTCGGCTTTTTTGTTTTTCTATGGAATCGTCGTGCCTTTCTTCAACTATCTCATGTTAGACGTCCTTGAGATCAGCTATTCCTGGGTGTCGATCATTACGATCATTCACTATATCACGATGATTCTGGCCTATTATTACTGGGGTAAGTTAAATGCACGCTTCTCCACCCGTCAACTGCTCATGTGGTCGCTGCCGATCATCGGACTCTCCTGCTTGGCCTGGGGGTTGATCGGTCTCTTGCCTGCGGTTCCGGTGCTCATCTTCATCCATATCCTGCTTGGCATCGGACTTGGCGGATATAATCTGCTTAACTTCACCTTCGTCATCGGGGATACGCCAAAAGCAGACCGCCCGGTGTATATCGGCGTGTTCATGGCGCTCACGGGCTTGATGTCCTTCATCGGCTCGACCCTCGGCGGAGTGGTCTTCGATTGGTTAGCCAATTGGTCGAAGGAAGCACAGGTATACGGTGTCACGCTGACGATCGGCGCAGTGTTGGTGCTTATGATGGCGGTTTGTGGGGAGCGGGTATTCGGCGCAAGATGGCGTCTGCCGAAGAAGTCGAATCCCTGGCTGGGTCGGGGAGCTTAAGGATCTGGTGAGCAAGAAGTACATGAACTGAGCGGGGGCGTGTGAGACAACAGAATTGGTCGTTTTCGCGTGTGAATGATCCGATTCGATTGATTCGGTGCGTGAGCCAACAAATATTGTTGATTCAGAGTGCATGGAGGCTGGACTGGTGCTTGAGACGACAGAAAGTGTGGACTTAGGCGTGGTGCAGGCAAGGTTGGTGCTGAGACGACAAAAAGTGTGGGTTCAGGCGTGATGCGGGCAAGGTTGGTGCTGAGACGACAGAAAGTGTGGACTTAGGTGTGATGCAGGCAAGGTTGGTGCTGAGACGACAAAAAGTGTGGATTCAGTATGTGCGGCGGGGTTAACGGCGTGTGAAACGACAGAAAGTGTGGACTCAGGCGTGATGCAGGCAAGGTTGGTGCTGAGACAACAGAAACTGTTGACTCAGCGAGCGCAGTGGCGGTGCTGGTGTGTGAATCGACAGATTCTGTTGATTCAGAGGTGCGTATGCAAATGGATCGAATCGTATGCGAAAATGCTGCCCATCACTCAATCAAAAAGGGATCGAACGTTCACCGCTGGCATACACGCCGGTGTAAGTTCAATCCCTTTTCAGCCTTCTTCCACCGTCGCTTTGGACTGGGCGAAGAAGGCTTGAATGGCCAAGGTTGCCGCGCCGACAGCAGCCGATTTCATGGCGAGTTTGGAAAACTCGATCTGCACCCGCTTGTGATGATATTGCAGGCTGCGCTCTTCAACGCACGCTTGCAGTGATTCCTCGATCCAACTCTTAATCAGGGAAAGGCGGTTGCCGATGATGACGAGCTCGGGATTGAAGGTATTGATGACGTTGGCGATGCCCACCCCGAGATAGTAACCGACGCTGCGGAACAGCTCGATCACTTCCTTCCGGCCTTTCTCCGCCAGGTGCACGAGGTAATCCAAGGTCATCTCATCGGCGGTCTGCTCTTCGCCCAGCACCTTCGCTGCCTCTTCTAACAGCGCGTTCTCCGATGCATACAATTCCCAGCATCCCCGGTTCCCGCAGGAACACGGCCGCCCGTCCAGGTTGATCGTCATATGCCCCATCTCGCCGGAGAAGCCGGAGAAACCGCGGTATAGATGGTTGTTCAGGATGATCCCGACACCGATCCCGATGCCGGCGCTGACATAGATCATATCCTTCGCCGTCTGGTAGTCGCCGTAGGATTTCTCGCCGAGCGCCCCGGCGTTGGCCTCGTTATCGATGGTGACCGGCAGCTGGAAGGTCTCCTCGATCTGGGACTTCAGGTCGATCTTATTCCAGCGAAGATTAGGTGCGGTCATGATCATGCCGTCGGGCCTTACGAGCCCGGGCACGCCGATGCCGATGCCGATGACGCCGTAAGGGCTGTCGGGGGCCTTCGCCAGGGCCCAGCGGATCGAGTCGTGCAGCTGCTCGAGTACATAGTCGAATCCGTTCTCATGCAGGGAGACCCGCCGCTCCTTGATGATGCGGCCTTGAAGATCCGTGAGCACGGTCAGGATATAGTTAACGCCGAGATCCACGCCGACCGCATAGCCTGCTTCCCGATTGAAGAGCAGCATGACGGGTTTGCGCCCGCCGCTGGACTCCCCTGGACCGGTCTCGCAGACCAGCTGGCTGGCGATCAGTTCATTGACGAGGTTCGACACCGTCGCTTTGTTCAGCCCGGTCTTCTCAGAGATGGCCGTTCGCGAGATCGGTGAGTCGGCGATGATCGTCTCGAGAATGATCGATTTATTCAATTTTTTCATCAGATGCAAGTCTCCGGTTACTTTCACTTGTACACCTCATCCAGATCTGCTGACTGTGAAGATATTGTACATCATATTTATAACAACGCATTGGTTCAAAATCATACCATATGCTGTCATCGTAAAATCTTTAAAAATTTATATATGTAACTTAGTTTATCGTATCGACAAACTAAGTCAAGAGTGGTAATATTATTTTGTATACGTACCACAGGTGTAAATCATGATATTAACAGGAGGGATATGAACAATGGCATATTTTCCGAACATCAGCAAAATCCAATTCGAAGGCCGAGACAGCAAGAACCCGCTAGCGTTCAAACACTACAATCCAGATCAAGTTGTGCTTGGCAAGACGATGAAAGATCATCTTCGCTTCGCCGTATCTTACTGGCACACATTCACCGGAGACGGTACGGATCCGTTCGGTGCCGGCACGATGCTTCGTCCTTGGGACCGCTACACCGGCATGGATCTGGCAAAGGCTCGTGTGGAAGCATCCTTTGAATTCTTCGAGAAGCTCGGAGCACCTTACTTCTGCTTCCATGACCGCGACATCGCACCGGAAGGCGAAACGCTGCAAGAGACGAACAAGAATCTTGACGAGATCGTTGCGATGATCAAGGAATACATGAAGACAAGCGATGTTAAGCTTCTGTGGAATACCGCTAACATGTTCACCAACCCGCGCTTTATGTTCGGTGCAGCAACAACGTCCAATGCTGACGTATACGCCTATGCCGCTGCACAAGTGAAGAAGGCGCTGGAGCACGCTGTAGAGCTTGGTGCTGAGAACTATGTATTCTGGGGCGGCCGCGAAGGTTACGAATCGCTGCTCAATACAGACGTAGCATTCGAACTGGATAACCTCGCGCGCTTCTATCACATGGCTGTTGACTATGCGAAGGAGATCGGTTTCAAGGGTCAATTCCTGATCGAGCCGAAACCGAAGGAGCCTACTAAGCACCAATACGACTTCGACGCAGCTACGACGATCCAATTCCTGCAGAAGTATGGTCTGCAAGATCACTTCAAACTGAACCTCGAAGCGAACCACGCAACGCTGGCTGGTCATACCTTCGAGCATGAACTGCGCATCGCTCGCATCAACGGCATGCTCGGTTCGATCGACGCGAACCAAGGCGATCTGCTGCTCGGATGGGATACCGACGAGTTCCCAACGGATCTGTACAGCGTTACCCTGGCTATGTATGAGATCCTCGAGAACGGCGGTCTGGCGCCTGGCGGCGTAAACTTCGACGCGAAGGTTCGTCGTACTTCCTTCGAGCCGGAAGATCTGTTCTATGCTCACATCGCAGGTATGGACAGCTTTGCGATCGGTCTGAAGGTAGCTGCTAAGCTGATCGAAGACAAAGTCATCGATAACATCCTTGAAGAGCGCTATGCTACCTTCAAGACAGGCATCGGTGCGGATATCGTAGCTGGCAAGGCGAACTTCAAGACGCTCGAAGAGTACGCGCTGAAGAACAACAAGATCGAGCTGAAGTCCGGCCGGATCGAGAACATCCGCAACATCCTGAACCAGTACCTGCTTAGCGTAGAATAATCCGCAAACAGTTGAGGATATCCATTCATCCGCAGGGTGGATGCGATATCCTCTTGCGATATATGAGGGTTATATGGTGTATAAGGGATATCAAGTGAAAGGAGTTGTGCTTGCAAGATGAAATATGTCATCGGTGTTGACCTGGGTACGAGTGCGGTCAAGGTGCTGCTCGTCAACAGCGAAGGAGAAGTGACAGCAGAAGCGTCCGAAGCTTATCCGCTGCATCAGCCGCGATCCGGTTATAGTGAGCAAGATCCAGAAGATTGGGTACGGGGAACGCTCGCCGCGTTGTCGCGAGTCGTCAAGGAATCCGGTGTCGATCCGCAGGCAATTGAAGGGATCAGCTTCTCCGGACAGATGCACGGTCTCGTGCTGCTGGATGAGAACCATCGTCCGCTGCGCAATGCCATTCTGTGGAACGATACGCGGACGACGGAAGAGTGCCGCAAGATCGAGCAAGTACTCGGGGAAGATCTGCTGCGCATCACGAAGAACCCGGCCCTCGAAGGCTTCACGCTGCCGAAGATCCTGTGGGTGAAGGAGCATGAACCAGACGTGTTCGCGAAGGCGAAGGTGTTCCTCCTGCCTAAGGATTACCTGCGCTATCGCTTAACCGGTCAGATCCATATGGACTATTCCGATGCTGCGGGTACGCTGCTTCTGGATGTAGCGAACAAGAAATGGAGCAGCCGTGTGCTCGAAGCCTTTGGTCTGGAAGCGTCCTTCTGCCCGCCGCTCGTGGAATCCCACGGCTATGTCGGCAACCTGCTGCCGGAAGCAGCCAGAGAGACCGGCCTCAGCGAGTCCACCCGCGTCTTCGCAGGCGGAGCGGACAACGCATGCGGGGCGATCGGTTCCGGCATCCTGCAGAAAGGTTTGACAATGGCGAGCATCGGCACCTCCGGTGTTGTGCTGTCCTATGAAGACAACAAGGATCAGGACTTCGGAGGAAAGGTGCATTTCTTCAACCATGGGAAGCAAGATGCCTTCTATGCGATGGGCGTAACCCTTGGCGCTGGTTACAGCATGAGCTGGTTTAAGAATACCTTCGCTAAGGATAAGAGCTATGATGAGCTGCTGGGACGCGTCAGCGAAGTGCCCGTCGGCTCGAACGGTCTTCTCTTTACTCCTTATCTCGTCGGTGAACGCACGCCCCATGCGGACGCGATGATCCGTGCAAGCTTCATCGGCCTGGATGGCTCCCATACGCTGGATGATATGGCGCGCGCCGTGATGGAGGGCATCACCTTCTCGCTGAATGAATCCATCGAGCTGTTCCGTCAAGCCGGCATTCAGGTGAATCGCATCGTGGCGATCGGCGGCGGTGCGAAGAATGAAGACTGGCTGCATATGCAGGCGGACATCTTCAATGCAGAGATCGTGCAGCTGGCCAACGAACAAGGTCCCGGCATGGGCGCTGCGATGCTGGCAGCTCTGGGCTGCGGCTGGTTCGATTCTCTGGAGGCATGTGCAGCGAAGTTTATCCGCTACGAGAAGACCTACAAGCCGAATCCAGAACGCGTAGAGCAGTATAAGAAGCTGTTCGAGATCTACAAGCAGGTCTACACGAACACCAAATCGCTCAGTGAACAGCTCGCGCCTTTCCGTCCGTAATTCCAGCGCAGGCGCGATGCGGAAAGGAACGAATTTTTCATAAATTTGCAATGATCCATGCATATTATGACCTTCACAGAACACAATAAACCTATCGGTATCTCATCATGCCACAAGTGAAGGTCAGGTGATAAGTATGGCAAGACTGGCGCTGCTGCTGATGATTATCGGCTCGCTGAATTGGTTATTGGTTGGACTGTTCGAATGGGATCTGGTAACGGCCATTTTCGGCGGTGAAGTCTACCGGGATTCCTCCCTGTTCAGCAGAATTATATACGGCCTAGTCGGCCTAGCCGGTCTATACGGAATTTCGTTTCTGTTCCGTGAGCGAATCACAACATAACGAAGCAAAACGGCCCCTGCGGCAAGAGTAACTTGCTGGGGGTCGTTTTGTTGTCTTGTCACCCTAAGGATGGTGTGTGGACACAGCGTTATCAAACCTCTGATCGATCGTACGGGGATGCGGCTCATTGGGGATCTGATTCGGTGCGGATGAACTCCAGGAGTCCAACCGGCAGTTCGAATTTCTGATCGCCGATGATGAACTTCGAAGAATCGGAGGATTGGGGGGATTTGATGGCTTTGATCTCTTCATGCAGACGCTGCATCTTCCGATCCAGTTCCGCCGCCGTATCCGCCGCTTCTTTAAGCTCCTGCAGGAGCTGGACAGGAACGGATTCATCATATTTGTAGAAAATCTTGTGCTCCAGGCTGGCCCAGAAGTCCATCGCGATCGTTCGGATCTGGACCTCCACATAGACCATCTCGCAGCGATCCGACATGTAGACGGGGACCTGCACGAGCATGTGGAGGCTTTGATAGCCGTTGGGCTTGGGGTTCTTGATGTAGTCTTTGATCGAGATAATCTTAAGATCAGCTTGTCTCTGCAGCATCTCGCTGATCGAGTAGATATCGGATATGAATGAACAGGTAATGCGCAAACCAGCGATATCCCTTACTCCTTCACGGATGTCTTCCAGAGACGTGCCGCAGCCTTTGCGCATGACTTTGCGAAAGATGCTTTCGAAGGATTTGATGCGGGATTTTGTATGTTCGATGGGATTGTAGTCGTGCAGGAGCTGGAATTCTTCCTTTAGGATTTCGACCTTCGTCTCCATCTCATCCAGCGCGAATTTGTACATCATCATGAAGCGGGTCAATCTGTTCTTCAGTTCATGGAATTGATCGATTGGGTTATGGTTCATCTTCCAGATTCCTTTCGGCAGTTAGTTTCGTGTGTATTCATAACAGGATGTTCACAGATGCACTTATCTAGTTATACGTAGTTATACGGATCATCATGTGTCCAGGTTACAACTTATGACCCGATTCTTCTATTCGTATATGAAGTATAGATTCCTTGCCAAGCACAAATACTGATTATCAAACATCCTGCGATGAATTACAAGGATACCGAAAGGAGTTTCTTAATCGATGAGATTCGTTTTAGCCTTGACGGCGCTGCTCGTGATCGGGGTCGGACTCGATAGTTATCGCAGCGGTGAGGAGCTGCGGGTGATGCAGGCTGCCAGCGATGAGATGAAGTTCCAGGTGCCGCTGATCAATGGAGAAGGGAAGAAGATCGGACAGGCGGTGCTCATGCAGGCGGCCCGCGGTGTCCTGATCCATGTCGAAGCGGAAGGATTGCCTCCGGGTTGGCATGCCCTCCATATCCACGAATACGGCGCTTGTGAAGCGCCGAAGTTCGAGTCCGCCGGCGGACATTATAACCCGACAAACCGCAAGCATGGTTATAACAACCGCATGGGCTACCATGCCGGCGATCTGCCGAATATCTATGTCAACGAACAAGGACAGGTGCGCGTGGAAGTATTCACCGATCAGGTAACGCTCCATCCCGGCAAGCCCAATTCCTTGCTGAAGAAGGGCGGCACTGCGCTGATGATCCATGAGGGACCGGATGATTATCGGACGGACCCCGCGGGCGACGCAGGGGGCCGGCTGGTTTGCGGTGTGATCAATACCTCAATATAACTCAAACAGGTGCAGAGCTCAGCGGTTCAGCTCTGCACCTGTTGTCTATGGCAACATGTTCGATTTCCGATTGATCCGCCGGAGACTTGATCCGCACCACGCTGGATACAAGTCTCCGTTTTGGATGTTAGTACACGAAAGCGCAGGAGATGATCACCAATAAGATAAAGAGTACCAAGATCGCACCAGTAGAAGTAAAGCCTCCGTACTTCGCTGCGCTCATGGACATCCACTCCTTCCCAACGAGGATAGTTCATCATATGCAGGTGTTCCGTTCTGGTATGGACGCTTGTCATGCTGCGGGATGATGTGCGCTCGCCCAGGCCTGGCTGGACGGTCGGGAAGGATGCCGCCTGACCCCGGAAAAGGTTTGACTCGGAAACTTCAGAACGTCTATACTGATAGAAAAAAGTTGAGGAGCGGCCTAAGCCTATGATCTTTGCATTGTTAAAAATGTTTGGCTTCTTGGTATTGGTCTTCTTCATCATCCTGTTCTTATTCGTCATGGGGATCTTCAACAAATTATTTGGCAGAAAAGGACCGGGTTCGCCCTTCGGAACTGGAGGCAGTGCGGGGCCGATGTTCGGCGGCACGACCTTCCGCGGCAATCGCACCGTTGAACGCTGTCCGAGCTGTTACCAGACGATCTCCGTGCCCAAAGAGCCGGGCAATTGCCCGAAGTGCGGAACGCTGCTCGGGCGCAATCATGAGGGCAAGCTGCTAATTCGCCTGAATTAGGCGTGTTGCTAATATAACGAAATCGATCACCTCTCGGCGCAGCGTGTTACTGCCCGGAAGGTGATTTTTTCATTTTATGGTAACATTTTGTTTCTGGGATACGTCTAAAATGTTAGGGACTCGGGAATAAGGGAAGCAGAACTTCCGTTATCTCGCTTAGAACGGAGAAAAAGCGGAAATAAGGCAAGTCAAACTTCTCTTATTCTTTGTCTTGAGGACGAAAACCTTAAATTTAGGCTGTGATTCCAACATTAAAGGAAATTTGACTTACACTATTTCTCGGAAAACGGGATCTTTCGGCGAATAATGTAAATTTCGTTTCTGTTATTTTTGTGAGTGCTTAAGTCAGCGTGGTTACTTGACCTGCGAAGCCACTTTGCAACACGTTGCAAATCCAGATTGAACATGTTATAGTACGATTAACCTACCATCTAAATTGTGACATGCTGTGAAGGAGAAGAGTAGGCTGATGCTCACCCGACAGGGAGGGGGCGCCGCGGATTGAGAGCGCCTCTGGGGTTGGAGACAGCTGAAGTTCGCTCCGGAGCAGTCCTCTGAACGCGGGTATCATCGATTCGGCGGAGAGATCGCCGTTCACTGCAAGTAGGAGGTACCGGCTGGAACCGTTACCTTCCGCAAGAGTGACAGCTGCAGGTAGGTCTGCGCACTGGATCAGGATTCAGACTGCGGTCTGGAGAACGTCTGATTAAGAATGACAGATCTTTGAGATCGTCTGATCCGGGTATGGATGACCGCGGCTGTAACAAGGGTGGTACCACGGAACTCTTTCGTCCCTTATGGAGGCGGAGGAGTTTTTTTGTTGGGTTTGAAGGGGTGCCGGGCACCTTCACTAGTGATTCAGGCGATGAAAGCGGACGGCAAGCGGCGCTGGGTCGATGCCGGATGTGAGGATGCCGAGTCGTTCACGATACAGTATGCAACACGCAGCTCTAGAGGCAGCTGTAAGCCGGGCTGCTGGCTGCGCAATGTTCTAAAGGAGGTTCATTAGGAAGATGAGAGAGAAATTGGAGGCGTTACAGGCCGAAGCGCTGGCGGCGCTTGCCGAGGCGAACTCGCAGCAGGCGTTGAATGAGATCAGGGTCAAATACATGGGCAAAAAAGGCGCATTAACCGAAGTGCTGCGCGGCATGGGGGCCCTGTCTCCCGAGGAGAGACCGGTGATCGGTCAGCTGGCGAATGAAGTAAGAGGTGCGATCGAACAGGTGCTGGAGGAGAAGGCGGCTGAGCTGGAGCGTCAGGAGACCGAGCGGCGCCTTGCTGCTGAGAAGATCGACGTGACGCTGCCGGGCCGTAAACCTGCACAAGGAGCGGTGCATCCGCTGAATAAGGTGATCCGCGAGATCGAGGATATCTTCCTCGGCATGGGATACGCGATCGCAGAAGGACCGGAGCTGGAGCAGGATTATTACAACTTCGAAGCGCTCAATATCCCGAGGAATCACCCGGCTCGCGATATGCAGGATTCCTTCTATATCACGGAGGATCTGCTCATGCGCACGCATACGTCGCCTGTGCAGGTGCGGACGATGGAACGCATGAAGGGCGATGTTCCGGTGAAGATCATCTGCCCGGGACGCGTCTACCGCCGCGATGATGACGATGCCACCCATTCCCATGTGTTCACGCAGATCGAAGGGCTCGTCATCGATGAGCACATCCGGATGAGCGACTTGAAGGGGACCCTCTTGCAGTTCGCACAGGAGATGTTCGGCAAGGAGACGAAGATTCGCATGCGTCCGAGTTTCTTCCCGTTCACCGAGCCGAGTGCAGAGGTCGATGTGAGCTGCGTGATGTGCGGCGGCGACGGCTGCCGGGTGTGCAAGCAAACGGGTTGGCTGGAGATCCTCGGATCCGGCATGGTGCATCCCCGCGTGCTGGAGATGGCCGGTTATGACCCCGCTAAGTACAGCGGCTTCGCCTTCGGGATGGGCGTAGAACGGATCGCGATGCTGAAGTACGGCATCGATGATATTCGTCATTTCTATATGAATGATCTGCGGTTCTTGCGGCAATTTGCACGTGTATGAGTGAAAGGAGAGGTGACCCTTAGATGAAAGTATCGATGCAATGGTTGTCCCAATACGTGGACTTAACGGGATATACAGGAGAGCAGCTGGCGGAGAAGCTGACGCGAAGCGGGATTGAAGTCGATGTGGTAGAGAAGCGCAACAAAGGCGTCAGCGGTGTTGTCGTCGGCTATGTGCAGACTAAGGAGAAGCATCCCAATGCCGATAAGCTGAGCGTGTGCACCGTCGATGTCGGCGGCGAGGAGCTGCTGCAGATCGTCTGTGGTGCGCCGAATGTGGCGGCAGGCCAGAAGGTGCCGGTGGCGCTGGTCGGTGCGGTGTTGCCGGATAATTTTAAGATTAAGAAAGCAAAACTGCGCGGCGTAGAATCGCATGGCATGATCTGTTCGGCCAAGGAGCTCGGTATGAACGATAAGCTGCTGCCGAAGGAGATCCAAGAAGGGATCTTGGTGCTCCCGGAACATGCGGAGATCGGCAGCGATGTGACGGAACTGCTCGGCCTGAACGATGAAGTATTGGAACTGGATCTGACGCCGAACCGCTCCGACTGCCTCAGCATGATCGGGGTGGCCTATGAGATGGCGGCTGTCCTGGGCTGCGAGCTGAAACTGCCGGAGCCCCAAGTTCAGGAGTCGGATGCGAAGCGGACGGAGGAGGCTTTCCAGATCTCCATTGACGCGGAGGATGCGTGCAGCATGTATACGGCGCGCCTCATCGAGGGCGTGACGATCGCACCGTCCCCGCTGTGGCTGCAGAACCGCTTGATGGCAGCGGGCATACGGCCGATTAACAACGTCGTCGATGTCACGAACTACGTGATGCTGGAGTATGGTCAGCCCCTGCACGCCTTTGACGCTGACCGCTTAGCCGGCGGCCGCATCCATGTGCGTTATGCTCGTCCGGAGGAGACGATCACCACCCTCGATGATGTGGAGCGGAAGCTGGAGCCGTGGATGCTTGTGATCGCCGATACGGAGAAGCCCGTAGCGCTTGCAGGGGTGATGGGCGGAGCGAACTCCGAGGTGACGCCGCAGACGACCCGCATCTTGCTGGAATCGGCGAAGTTCGACGGCGGTAAGGTACGCAAGACTTCCAGAGAGCTTGGCCTGCGTTCGGAATCGAGTCTGCGCTTCGAGAAGGAAGTGAACCCGGAGGCTGTCGTGGCAGCATTGAATCGCGCTGCGGAGCTGATCCTGGAGACGGCAGGCGGACAAGCGGCGGCGGGGATCGCTTCAGCGGTGACGCAGGAGTTCACCGAGCCGGTGATCTCGATTGGTGCGGAGCGCGTGAATCAATATCTGGGCACGGAGCTTGCCCTGTCCGATATGAAGCAGATCTTCGACCGGCTTCGTTTCACCTATGAGGAGCAAGGCGGCCAGCTGGCCGTGCGCGTCCCTTTGCGCCGCGGAGATATTACCCGGGATGTGGATCTGATCGAAGAGGTAGCGAGACTCTATGGCTACGACAACATCCCGGCGACGCCGATCAGAGGCGTGACGACCCCGGGTTCGCGTACGCGCAGCCAGCGCATCCGCATGGAGATCAGCCGATATCTGAATGCAGCCGGGCTGCATGAGGCGATTCTGTATTCGTTCACGCATCCCGACCGCATCGCAGAATACCGCGGCTTGTATCCGCATGTGAAGCCCATCAAACTGTCGATGCCGATGAGCACGGAGCGCAGCGTGCTGCGTACGAGTTTGATCCCGCATCTGATCGATACGGCGGTCTATAACCGCAATCGGAATATCGATGATGTGGCGGTCTTCGAGATCGGTGCAGTATTCCTGACCGAAGAGGAACACCTAAGGAAGCAGCCAGAGGAGAAGTTCCTCGTGAGCGCCCTGTGGACCGGCAATCAACAGGCAGATCACTGGAGCGGCAAATCCCGCAAGGTCGACTTCTTCGATCTAAAGGGTGTGCTCGAAGGGCTGTTCGCCCATCTGGCCCTGCCGCATGTGGCATTCCGCGCCCATGCTGTGGAAGGACTGCATCCGGGCCGCGCGGCTGAACTGTATATCGGTGAGCAGCGGATCGGTGTGATCGGTCAGCTGCATCCGGATCTGGAACGCCGCTATGACCTTGATGATACGTACATCTTCGAGGTGGAACTCGATGCGTTGATCGAGCATGCCGATCTCTCGCTGACCTATGAGGCACTGCCGAGATATCCGTCCATCGCACGGGATATCGCCGTCGTCGTCGATCGGGAGCTGCCTGTGGAAGAACTGAAGTCCACGGTTCGTGAAGCGGGCGGAGCATGGCTTAGATCGGTGGAGGTGTTCGACATCTATGTCGGTGAGCGCCTTGGCAGCGATAAGAAGAGCGTCGCGCTCTCCCTCGTATACCGGGATGATGAACGAACGCTGACGGATGAGGAAGTGAATGAACGCAATCAATACGTCATCCAGCAGCTGGAGACCATCTATGGAGCACAATTGAGGAATTAAATCGGCAAGATTAGAAAATCAAGCAGGAATAATCGCTTCGAACAGCGAACGTATTAAGATGGGGGAGTCTCTGCTCTGCAGAACTCTCCCATCACATGATTCAATGATTTCGACGCACAACTTCGGTCAGCGCAAGCAGGAGGTGCCCAGCATGAAGGAAAATAAAACAAGTGTCCCAGTGGAGATCTACGGCACAAAATATAAACTGCTTGCCGACTCAGCATCGTCCGCAAGCTATGTAACGATGGTCGCAGCTCATGTTGACGAGCAGATGCACAAGATCGCTGAGCAGCATCCGCAATTGGACTTGGCTAGACTTGCTGTGTTGGCTGCCATCAATACAGCGGATGAATTGTTGAAAACGAAGGAACAATTCGAACGAGCTAATGCTGTTGCGATCGAGAAGAAGAACCAGGAAATCAATGAGATTAGAGGCAAGATCGACGAGATTCAAGGGAAATATAATGAAGCAAAGGAACAGCTCAACGAGCTGAATGTGAAGCACGCAGATACGATGAAGGAACTGACTGCACTCCGTGAACAGCACGAAGCGAAGCTCAAGGAACTGAACCAGCTTCGCGCTAAGCATCAAGCAGCCGTACAGGAACGGGACGAGCTGTTCAAGAAGCATAAGCGCATGGAAGAAGAGCTGGCGGCTGCCCGCCGCCAAAACGAGAAGGCCGAACAGGATCTGAAGGCCTTAAGAAGCGAACATGAGGCGCTGAAACAGCAGCTCGCCGCTGTTAAACTGCAGAAGGCTTCTGCGGAAGCGGCGCCGGGCAGAGAAGGTGTGCGGGATTCCGGCGAGATGTCGATCTACGAACAGTATGAGAAATTAAAACAAGAGTATACCAAACTGCAAAATGAGTTCAACGAATGGATTGAACTGACAGAAGAAGAGCTGCGTAACTAGAAAAGCAGCTCCCGCTGACCTATAGGTAAGCAGGAGCTGTTTTTTGTGCTTATTCAACGACCAGATAGGCGGTCATACTCGTATGACCGACGCCGCAGTATAAGCTGCAAGTAATCTTATAACGTCCCGGTTCGCGGAATTTGACAACGACGGACTCGTTATTCCGCAGTCGAATATTCGTATTGGCGATATGGATGCCGTGAGCACCCTCGATGTCTTGATAGATGATCTTGACGGCCTCATCGACGGATACATGATATTCTTCGGAATCAAAATAGAAATTCCCGCCTTGGATGAGGACCTCCCGTTCATCGCCGGCAGCTTCCACCCGCTCGGCTGCAGAGCCTGAAACATCTTCAGAGCTGCACGCAGCCAAAGCCAGGCTGAGCATGACAGCGGCGAAGACGGTGATGATACGCTTCCCCATAACCTTCACTCCCGCCCAATTCTTCCAAACATTTAGACATGAAAGCAGCTGTTAAACTGCCGCCTCTGAGTGGATTTTGTCTGATTTTTAGGATAAAAACACTGGCTGGACCTGCTTCTCACCCGTTTTATCCGAAATTTGGGACAAAACCGGCGAACCGCAGCCTGACTGCACTTTTTTTGTCCTAACTTTAGGACAAAAACGTCAAACGTCCTGCCAGTCCCATATGTTTTGTCCAATTTTTCGTATAAATTTCCGCATGATCCTTAACCCGACCTTGGTCCCACACGTATCCCGCTTGTGTTTGATCCGATGTCTCCGATCAAGCCGGATGATGTATGATCAAACAATCCTTCCCCGGGTCACCCGTTCATGTTCACCGCGTTCACGCTTTCCGGCAGGAAGAACTCCTCCATCGTCCAGTCGTTCTCGTACAGGATCTGTGCCAGTTCGACGCCGACATAGCGCAGATGCCAAGGTTCATATTGGTAGCCGGTGATCTCTTCCTTGCCGAGGGGATAACGGATGATAAAGCCAAATTCATGCGCATGTTCGGCCAGCCACTTCGCTTCTTCCGTATCAGCGAAACAATTCCTCGCGGCACATCTGCCGGAAAGCTCGGCGACATCCATCGCCAGTCCCGTCATGTGCTCGCTGTGACCGGGTCTTGCGCTGTACTTATCAGCTGCCTCCTGACCGTCGCGCGCCGCGTATTTCTCGTAGAGCATCTTCTGAATGGCATAGGAACGATAACCGGATACGCCTGCCAGTTCAATCCCGTCTTCCTTGGCCGCTGCGAACATCTCGACCAGAGCGTCGGCTGCCACTTGGCGCAGGGAATGGACCGAATCATCCTGATAGACGAAGGGGATGTCCACCTTCACTAAGTCGTCGGGTTCGTAATCTTCCGGCAAACCGTAGGTCTTGTTCACGAGAACGGCGATCGATGCAGGGTCAGTGATGTCGTAACGGGTACGGATCGCCTCGAGTGCATCGGCCTCCCTGTCCATATGCTCATCTTCTTGCGGATTCGGCTCCTCCGGCGGAGTGCCTTCATGTTCATCCTGACCGGCTTCGGTCGTCGGCTGCTCAGGATCTTGAGCATGCTCGCCGGCATCCTGTGCGGGGTTGTCCATCTCATCGGCGTCAGCTTGCTGAGACGGCGTCAGTTCGGTCCCGTGCGAGGGGGCTTGTCCGATCGTGCGGCCATCGGCGCCGCTGCATGCCGTCAACATCAGCATGCCGATCAGCGCCGCCAGCACGAAGAACCGCCGCAAGTGTCTCAGATTATGTAATCCATGCATGCTCTATCTACCTCCAGCTGTTATGACCATTATGTCAGAATTCGCGAAGGTTTTGAAGAACTAATCTACAAAAGTAAAACTTATCGCTGAAAAAAGAAAACTTGGCAGAATCGCAAGCGTAAGAACAAAAAAAGATGCATGATACCGAAAAACGGACACAGCGGATGGAACAGCCGGCTCCGGTCATTCTCTGTGTCCGTACGGTAGGATTCAAGCATGATCGATTCGTATTTCATCTATACAGCCAAGGTTCAGCTTCTGCGGCGGGAGTTCTCATTTGCCAGATCGAAGGGTGTGGCCACTGGGATGAACAGGTCGATGATCCCGATCACCAGGGCAGCCAGCAAGGCGCCGATGATGGAAACATCCACTCCGCCGACGATGAATTGGGACAGCCAGATAATCGCTGCACTTGCTAAGAAGCCGACGATCCCGCGTCCGAAGGGAGTCACCCTGCGGCCGAAGATCCCCTCGATGATCCATCCCACGATTGCGATCACCAGAGCCAAGAACAGTGCACTCCAGAAGCCGCCCACCTCGAATGCAGGGACGATAAAACCAACCAGCATCAATACTATGGCAGATACGATAAAACGCACGATCGTTCCGAGCCAATTCATGTAAACATGCCACCTCCTATTATGGATTGCACGCTTATTGTGGACATGGGGACATCGTGATATGACAGGTAGTTGCAGGCAGTCGCGTGCTGTCATGCATTTGGTTATAATAGGGGGAGAAGGGGTGTCGCGATATATAATGGATACGAAATCTTTGCACACGTTGGAATATGATAAGATCATACAGAGACTGCTTGCTCATACCCAAACCAGCTTAAGTCACGATCTAGTCGAGGAACTTAAGCCGCAGCAAGACCTCGGCCGGATCCTCCATCTGCTGGAAGAGACGGATGAGGCCGTGCATATCGATCGGATTAAGTCTGTGCCGCCCTTCGGAGGCATACGCAATATCCAAGCCTCGCTGACCAGGGCGCGCATCGGCGGCGTACTCTCCGCATCGGAACTGCTGGAGATCGCGACGACGATCGGCGGCGGCCGGAGGTTGAAGCGGTTTATTATAAATTTGGACGATGCAGCGGAGAAGTTTCCGATCATCACCGGTTACGCAGAGCAGATCGAGGATCTGCGCGGGCTTGAGGAGGAAATCATGCGCTGCATAGGCGAGAACGGCGAAGTGGCGGATGCGGCAAGCCCGGAATTGGCAAGCATCCGCAGCAGCATCCGCACGCTGGAAGCCCGCGTTCGCGAGAAGCTGGATCAGATGGTGAAGAACCCATCGATCCAGAAGAAGCTGCAGGACCCGATCGTCACGATCCGGGGCGACCGCTTCGTCATCCCGGTGAAGCAGGAATACCGTGCTCACTTTGGCGGAATCGTCCATGACCAATCCGCCTCCGGAGCGACCTTGTTTATCGAACCGGAGGTCGTCGTGCAGCTGAATAACGAGCTTCGCACTTTGCGGTTCAAGGAGGAGCGGGAAGTAGAGAAGATCCTGCAGCGGCTCAGCGCTGGGGTGGCCGAGCATACCGAGTCGTTAACCGCGAACACCCAGGCGATTGCCAGACTCGACTTCATCTTCGCCAAGGCGCTCTTAGCCCGGGAGATGAAGGCGACGCTGCCGAAGATGAATGAGGAGGGCTATATTCGCTTCCGCAAAGGCCGCCATCCGCTCATCGATCCGCAGCAAGTGGTGCCCATCGATGTTGAGCTCGGACGCGAATATACGACGATCATCATCACCGGTCCGAACACGGGGGGGGAAGACGGTCACGCTGAAGACGATCGGATTGCTTAGCTTAATGGCGGCTTCTGGATTGTTCGTTCCGGCAGAAGAGGGAGCGGAGCTTGCCGCCTTCGATTCGGTCTATGCGGATATCGGCGATGAGCAGAGCATCGAACAGAACCTCAGTACCTTCTCCAGCCACATGACCAATATCATCAGGATCCTTGAGAGGATGACGGAGAGAAGCCTGATCCTGCTCGATGAACTTGGTGCCGGTACAGACCCTGCAGAAGGTTCAGCCTTGGCGATCGCGATCCTGGACCATATTCATAAACGCGGTGCGCGTACGGTGGCCACAACGCACTACAGCGAGTTGAAGGCCTATGCCTACAACACGCCGGGGATCATGAATGCCAGCATGGAGTTTGACATCAAGACGCTGCGTCCGACCTACCGCTTGGTGCTGGGCGTGCCCGGCCGAAGCAATGCGCTGGCCATCGCGGAGCGGCTGGGGCTGGACAAGTCGATCATCGAAGCGTCGCGGGTTCAGATGTCCAGCGAAGAACAGCAGGTGCAGTCGATGATCGCTTCCCTTGAGGAGAACCGCCTGACAGCAGAGGCGGAGCGTCTTGAGGCGGAGAAACTGCACCGGCAAGTGAAGCAGTTGCAGCAGCAGTTGGAGGAAGAGCGGCGGAAGTTCGCGCAGCAGCGCGACCGGCTGCTGGCAAGAGCGGAGAAGGAAGCGGCCGAAGCGGTGCACAAAGCCCGCCAAGAAGCGGAGGAGATCATCGCCGAGCTGCGCCGCATGGCGATGGAAGAGCGGGCATCTTTGAAGGAGCACAAATTCATCGCCGCGAAGAAACGCTTAGAAGAAGCGATGCCGAACCTGCAGCCGGCTGTACGGGATCAGGCTGCGAACAGGGAACGTGCGAAGGAGAAGATCGAGCCAGGTGATGAAGTGATGGTAACCACTGTCGGACAGAAGGGCCATGTGATCGAAGCGGCCGGTAACGATGAATTCCTGGTTCAGATCGGCATCCTGAAGATGAAGGTGAGCGCGCGCGATCTAGAGCGCATCCGTCCGCAGAAGAGCCAGCAGACCTTGCAGGCAGGTGCGAACGTGAAGCGGGCACGGAATGCACCTGTGCGCACAGAGCTTGACCTTCGAGGCAGCACGCTGGATGAGGCGTTGATCGAGGTGGACCGCTTCCTGGATGAAGCGCTGATTAACAATCTCGGCCAGGTGTCTATCATTCACGGCAAAGGTACCGGTGTACTTCGCAGCGGGATCCATGAATTCCTTCGAAAACACAGGCATGTGAAGTCCTTCCGGCTGGGGGAATACGGTGAAGGCGGAAGCGGCATCACGATTGCTGAATTGAAGTAAGGGGGAGGACCTATGTGGGAACACCTGGATGAATGGCTGCAGAACCCATTCATCTCCACCGCTGCTTATTTCTCCGTAGCGGTGCTGCTCTTGATCATCTTCTTAGCGATCTTCGAAATGGTGACCAAGTATAAGGATTGGCATGAGATCAAGCGCGGCAACGTCGCCGTCGCTATGGCAACGGGCGGGAAGATCTTCGGGATCTGCAATATCTTCCGCTTCATCATCCCGAATTTTGAATCCTTGTACGATGCAATCATCTGGTGCAGCTATGGATATGCCCTGTTGTTGGTTGCTTACTATGCCTTTGAATTCCTGACACCGGTGTTCAAGATCGACGATGAGCTTCGCAGCGACAACCGAGCGGTGGGGCTTCTGTCGATGATTGTATCGGTATCATTATCGTATGTGATAGGAGCTAGTATCACATGAGGCTATTATGGATCGTTTTGTTGATCTTAGCGGTGCTATTCTTCGCGGGGGGGATCATCTTCCTGATCTTGTACGGATGACCTGCAGATGATCCGCGAAGATCATCCAGGCATGATGTATTCAGTTTTAGGCAGTTATAAGGAAAGGATTTTGGGGAAGGTTAACCTAAGATTGTGATTCATACAACCTCCCAATCTTAGGTGAGCATATGCAGCATACGAAGCACAAGCGTTTCTCTGTTCCCGTATATCAGGCAGGCTTCCCGGGGAATCCGGGGGATGCGATCCCTTCCCATCCAAATCCAAGGCGTAAGCGGGGAACCGGACAGCTGGATCGCCAGTCGATCCTGCTTTTAACGGTGCAAGGCCTGTTCGTTGTTGCGAATGCGCTGTCCGGAACCTTCGTGAACGTCTATCTCTGGAAGATGAGCCGGAATCTGGCCTTGATCGGCTGGTTTGCTCTATGTCATCAAGCTGCGCTGGGGCTGACGTTCTGGCTGGCGGGCAGATGGGTCAAAGAACATAATAAGATGCACAGCTTGCGGCTGGGTATGTTGGTATCCGCCATTTTTTATTTGCTCGTGTTGTTCCTCGGTCCTAAGGCGCCACACTATGTATACGGGCTGGGCATCGTGCAGGGGATCGCCGCGGGTCTGTTCTGGCTTGCTTACAATGTCGTCTATTTCGAGATTACGGAACCGCACAACCGCGATCGCTTCAACGGCTGGGCGGGGCTGCTGGGCGCCGGTGCGGGCATGGCCGCTCCCTGGCTGTCCGGCTATCTGATCAGCAGGATGGCGGAAACGAAGGGGTATATGTTGATCTTCTCGCTGTCCTTGGGCGTATTCCTGGTGGGCGTCGTCTTCAGTCTCTTCCTGAAGAAACGACGGGTGGACGGATCATATGAATGGCTGCACGGGATCCGCTGTTTGCGCGAGCCCGGGTCACCCTGGCGCCGCATCGTCCCGGCTCTGGCCATGCAGGGGATGCGGGAAGGGGTGTTCATCTTCGTCATCACGCTGCTCGTCTTCATCTCTACGGGCAATGAGATGAAGCTGGGCAACTATTCCTTGATCACCTCGGCGGTGTCATTGTTCGCCTTCTATCTTGCGGGCAGATGGCTTCGCCCCAAACGGCGCATACCTGCCATGCTGCTCGGCGCCATCCTGATTACCTTGGCGATCACACCCTTTTTCTGGGAAGTCAATTACACTACTCTGCTGATCTTCGGCATCGGCGTCTCCCTCTTCCATCCCCTGTACATCATCCCTATGACCTCCACGGTATTTGACTTTATCGGGCGGGATGAAGAATCGGCTGCTCAGCGCGTGGAATATGTCGTGCTTCGGGAACTGGCGCTGAATGCGGGACGGATGGCGGGCACGATCCTGTTCATCCTGGTGATCTCTCTCAGCAAAGACCCCCGCGTGCTGAATCTCTTCCTGCTATTCATCGGCAGTGCGCCGATCGTCTCGTGGTTTTTCATGCGTGCCGTGCTGAAATGATATGTTAGTGCACACACGGCCATGCGACCGCATCCGCTGAGCGCTGGGATGAAGCGGTCGAGACTGCGGCCGGCAGCTCTGCAGTTCCTCAGCCGATGATGATGTCTTCCTTCGGATAATGGAAGGCTTCTCTGCGCCGCAACGGCATGAAATGGAAGAGAATCGACAACAAACCGATGCGTCCCAGGAACATCAAGATCATGAGCACTCCTTGACTGATCGGCAGAAGCCGGCTGGCGAGTCCGCTGGACAGCCCCGTTGTTCCGAAGGCGGAACATACTTCGAAGATCACCTGATGGAGGGAGAAGCGGGAATTCTCGGTGCTGTCGATGAAGACGATGCTCAGCACCAGCAGCATCGTCGCAGCGGTGAAGACGACGAAGCTCTTGATGATATCCTCCTGCTTGATCGAGCGGCGGAATATGCGGACTTCTCGGCGTCCAAGAAGATACGCGCCAAGCGTCAGGATGATCACGATGAAAGTCGTCGTGCGAATCCCTCCGCCGGCGCTGGAGGGGCTTGCTCCGATGAACATCAGGATCGACATCAGGAAATGCGAAGCCGCGCTCAGCTCGTTCACATCCAGCACGGCAAAGCCTGCACTGCGCGTGGTGACCGAGTGGAAGAACGCATGGAACCATTTCTCATGCCAAGCCATATCCGCGAAGTACAGGTCCCGTTCGATGAGCCACAAGCTCAGGGCTCCTAAGATGAATAAGAGCAGATAGGTGAGCGCCGTTAACTTGGTAAACAAAGAGAAGTGAAAATGTTCATGCTTCCCGAAGAGATACTCCCTAACCTCAATGAGCACAGGGAAGCCGATCGCCCCGAGGATGATCAAGAGTGCGGTGACGATCTGCACGAAATAATCGTCTGCGAACTGCGTCATCGAGCCTGGGAAGATATCGAAACCGGAGTTCGTGAAGGATGCAATGCTGTGATAGAATCCTTCATATACCGCGCGGGACCAAGTTGAAACGTATCCAGCCGCGTAGAAATAGACGCTGAAGATCACCGCACCGATCAGTTCGATGGCGAAGGCCAAGAAGAACACATGCCGCAGCAGCCGTACGAGCCCGGCCAGCGAACTGCGATTCTGATCGATCATGATCCAGCGGCGATGGGTCAGCGTGACGCTGCGCCCGAACAGAATCCAGACGAAGGTGCCCAAGGTCATGATGCCGATCCCGCCGATCTGGAAGAGGATGAGCAGGATCAGATTGCCGATGGGCGTGAAGGTCTCATAGGTGTTGACCACCGTCAATCCGGTGACGCTGACGGCACTCGTCGAAGTGAACAGTGCCTCGAACCAGCTGAGCTCAGCCGACTCCTTCACGCTGAAAGGCATATATAACAGGACGCTGGCGATCAAGATGACCGCCAAATAGCCCAGGATGATGAACTGGGTCGGTGATAAGCGCTGGATGAGTCGTTTACGGTGAACGATCATGGGGTTTACTTCCTTTCCGCCAAAAACTACGACCTATCATACAATAAATCAACGCCAATATCTAACATGTCGTTTGTTTGCTCGCAGAATGGTTTTGCATATCTTTACAGCTCCCTTGTCTCCATTGTAAGATGGAAGAATACTGAAGAGTATGCGAAGTTAGGCATCATACAGTGAACAGGAGGTCTAAAGGCAGGATGGATCAATTTCATACGAATATATTAGAACTGCTGCGGGAAGACTCCCGCCGCTCCCCGGCGGTGATCGCGACGATGCTCGGCGCCGAGGAAGAGGCGGTCAAGCAAGCGATTAAGGATCTGGAGGACGATCATGTGATCGTCAAATATTCGGCAGTTGTCAACTGGGACAAAGTCGATGAGAACAAGGTGACGGCATTGATCGAAGTGCAGATCACTCCGGAACGCGGGCGCGGTTTTGATGCGATCGCCGAGCGAATCTATCTCTATCCGGAAGTCAAGTCGGTGTATCTGATGTCCGGCGGCTATGATCTTCTCGTCGAAGTAGAGGGCAAATCCCTGATGGAAGTAGCTGCTTTCGTCTCCAATAAACTATCGCCGATCGAATCGGTATTGTCGACGAAGACCCATTTTATCCTCAAAAAATACAAACAGGACGGGGTCATCTTCGAGGATCATGAGGATGATCATCGCCTGATGATCAGTCCGTGAAGAAGGAAGCGAGAAGGATGAAGGAACAAGAGCAAGTACAAGTACAAGTACAAGTACAAGTGCAAACCTCCAAACCGATGTCCGACTATCTGAATCCCATGGTGCGTGCCATCCCGCCGTCGGGAATCCGCCGTTTCTTCGATATGGCCAATGCCAGCAAGGACAAGGATGTCATCACCCTGGGTGTAGGCGAGCCGGATTTTGTGACGCCTTGGCATGTCCGTGATGCGGCTGTGTATGGATTGGAGAGGGGCAGGACGAGCTATACGGCGAATGCGGGCATGATCGAGCTTCGTGAGGCGATCACCGAGTACTTGTATACTCGCTTTCAATTGGAATATGATCCTGAGCATGAGGTCATCGTCACCATCGGCGGCAGCGAAGCGATCGATCTGGCGCTGCGTGCACTGGTTGGACCGGGGGATGAGGTCTTGATCCCTGAGCCGACCTATCTGCCTTACTCCCCGTTGTCCATGTTAAACGGCGGCGTTGCCGTGCCTGTGGAGACGAAGCCGGAGCATCAATTCAAGCTGCAGGCGGAGGATCTTATGGCGAAGTTGACGCCGCGCTCGAAGGTGCTCATCCTCTGTTATCCCAGCAACCCGACGGGCGGGATCATGAGCTATGAGGATTGGCTGCCGATTGCGAAGATCGTCGAAGAGCATGATCTCATCGTCATCTCCGATGAGATCTATGCGGAGCTGACCTATGAAGGACGGCATGTCAGCTTTGCTTCGCTGCCTAATATGAAAGAACGCACGATCGTCGTCAGCGGCTTCTCGAAGGCCTTCGCGATGACAGGATGGCGCATGGGCTATGTCTGCGGTCATCCAGACTTGATCAGCGCTATGCTCAAGATCCACCAGTACACGGTGATGTGCGCACCGATTATGGGACAGATCGCTGCCCTGGAGGCGCTGCGCAACGGCATCGAAGAGATGGAGAAGATGGTGGAATCCTATAACCGAAGACGGCGTCTCGTCGTGGAGGGTTTCCGGCAGATCGGTTTGCCTTGCCACGAGCCGCAGGGGGCTTTTTATGCTTTTCCCGATATTCGGGGGACGGGTTTGACTTCGGAAGAATTTGCCCAGCGATTGCTGCGTGAGGCCAAAGTTGCGGTCGTGCCGGGGCATGTATTTGGTCTGGGCGGAGAAGGGTTTATTCGCTGTTCCTATGCAACTTCCGTCAATCAGTTGCTGGAAGCGATTGAGCGGATCGGCTCATTTATTCAGAAAATCTAAAATGATTCTTGTCGAAAAATAGCGAATTAGACTGCGAATTTTCGATAATTATATAATTGCTCAGATGTTGAAAATTTTGTTATAATGAGAGTGCGGTATGGTTGACATGCAATGCTGGAATTTCTTTTTACTAAGGGGGGTTGATCGTGGCGTTAGACTACCGGCAGATGATGCAGTTTCATCAACAACCGATCATTCGCGAACCTGAACACACGTCAAGTTCACCCTACCATATAAGGAAGAGAATGAATAAAGTGGATATGTTGGAAGAGGAAATTTACATACTTCGTACTCTTATGGAGAAGACAGCCGAGAGCGAACAATCCTTCACATCTGAGATGGTTGTTCATATCAGCAGTTTGCTGGATAAGAAGATCTATGAATATATGAAGCTGAATCATGGCAGAAGACACAGCTCATATAAGTCTGATTTGGACTAAGCGTCGTGATCGCCCTTACCCGTTGCCGATTCTCGCAGGATCGGTTCCAGGTCGCAGGTGATGAGGAAGGTTAAGCTTCGATCCGTGATCAATCTCTGCCTCTATACTTGAGTTGTCGAAGATCGTCACTTGGGTGTAGGGGCAGTTTTTGTGTGCCTGTTTGTGTGCTTGTGTGAGAATGAGCCGTCTCTTTTCGCCCATCGTTGTCGATATGTTAAGATAGATAGAGGTCGAAACCGATGATCGAACAAGAGATGAATGATGGTGGTAAGGACGAATGAACGGGACTAGAAAATGGGATACGAGTAAGCAGCATACTTTGCGCTATATAGCAGGTCCTGAGGATGAAGATGTGAAACTGCGGACGATCCTGCGCCAGCGGCTTCAAGTATCGCGCAGGCTGATGACGAAGTTGAAGTTCATCGAAGGCGGGATTACGGTGAACGGCGCGCGTCTCTATATGGATGCGAAGCTCAAGCCGGGAGATGTTGTGGAATTGAGACTTCCAGTGGAAACCTCGGAGACGATCGAGCCGCAGCCGATGGAACTTGATATCCTGTATGAGGATGATTATCTGCTGGCGGTGAATAAGCCGGCGGGGATCATCGTTCATCCGACCCTGGGGCATGATCGGGATACGCTGGCCAATGGCGTGATGTATTACTGGCAGCAGCGGGGCGAATCCTACCGCTTCCGCCCGGTGCATCGCTTGGACGAAGAGACCAGCGGCGTTGTGGTGATCGCTAAGAACGCCTATGTGCATGAGCGGATCTCGCAGCAGCTGCAGGAACATACCGTGCAGAAGATCTATATCGCCTACGTCCACGGAATCCTGGAGCGATCTTCCGATGTTATCTCTGCACCGATCGACCGCGATCCGGAGAATCCGCATATCCGTATCGTTACGGAGAGCGGCTATCCAGCGGTGACAGCTTATGAGGTGCTGCGCACCTTTGCGCATGCAAGCCAAGTGCGCCTCTCCTTGAAGACCGGCCGCACTCATCAGATCCGCGTGCATATGCGCTGGCTCGGTCATCCGCTGATCGGTGACCGCATGTATGCGCTGCCCGAGTATGATGATGAACCGTACCGCGCTTTGCTGCCGGGACAAGCTTTGCATGCACAGAAGATCGTCTTGCGTCATCCGATCCATGATGAGGATATCCAGATCGAAGCGCCGCTTCCCGCGGAACTGCTGCGTTTGCAGTCCATGTTGGAACAGGGAGCTGATTCAGGAAGATGAATCTGCCGAGCTGTATTGATCTAATGTCTGATATGATGTTTATCATGCAAGTCTAACCACTCTGCTGGAGCTTCGCAGCGGGAACGGCTGTGAAAATCTTGTTAGGAAGGGAGCAGATCCTGATGAAACTGACCGTATATGCATATTCCGGATGCAGCACTTGCCGCAATGCGCTCAAATGGCTGCGCGAACACGGCCATACGATCGAGGAGATTCCCATCAGAGAACAGCCGCCGAGTGCACCGGAATTGAAGGACCTGATCGCGAAGAGCGGACTTGAGATCAAGAAATGGTTCAATGTATCCGGCAGTGTGTATCGAGAACTCGGCCTGAAGGATAAACTGCCGGAGATGAAGGATGAGGAGAAAATCGCGCTTTTGGCTTCCAACGGCATGCTGCTCAAGCGGCCGATCGTCACCGATGGTGAACGTGTCACTGTCGGCTTTAAGGAAGAGGAATTCCAGCGCGTCTGGGGAAGCGGCTCGTCCTTTTGACCAGGAAGCGGGGCTGGATGTTTTTCCGAAAGGAAGCATGAAGGGTATTAGGGTCTGATGAGGCGCCGGGTTTCGGGGGAGTCTGGGAATTGGGGGCCCCCGGTTTCTGCCATAGCTGAATGCAAGTTTAAGTTGTTTTCTATCTCGACAAATTTCCCGGGAAATATGCGGGCTGAACATAGGTAAAGGAGTTTACTATCATGAATCAAGACGAACAAACCGTCCCTTCACTGCTGATCGTGGACAGCTTCGCACTGTTGTTCCGCGGGTTCTATGCGACGGCTGTGCATGGGAATTATATGCGGAATTCGAAGGGTTGGTATACCAACGGCATCTATCAATTTACCCGCTACATGTTGGATGCCGTTAGGCGATTTACACCCACCCATGTTGCCTGCGCCTTTGATATGGGGAAGGCGACCTTTCGCCACGAGTTGTATACTGATTATAAGGCGAACCGTGATGAGCCGCCGCTCGAACTCATTCCGCAATTCGACAAACTTCGCGATCTAGTCGATGCTTTCGACATTCCCTGCTTAGGAATCGAAGGATATGAGGCGGACGACATCATCGGTTCTTTGGCCAAGCAATATGCGGCGAAGGGATCGAAGGTTCGGATCTTAACGGGGGACGGGGACACCTATCAACTGATCGACGAGCATATCGAAGTGGTCATGCTTCGCAAAGGGTTCGGCAACTACGATGTCGTTCATCTCGAGAATCTGCCGGTGATCGCCGGCGTGGAGCACCCGCATCAGATCGTTGAGATGAAGGCGCTGATGGGGGATGCGTCGGATAACATCCCGGGATGCCCGAATGTCGGGCCGAAGACCGCTCAGCGGTTGATCGCCGAATATGGGGATGTGGACGGGATCTATGCCCGTATCGATGAGATCAAGGGCAAGCTGCGCGAGCGGCTGGAAACCTATAAGGAGCAGATCTACTTGTCCCGAGATCTAGCGAGGATCCGGACGGATCTTCAGATCGATTGCCCGCCGGAGCGGTGCCGTTATGAGTGGAACCGGGAGAAGCTCCTGTCTGTATTGGAGGAGTTTGAGTTCCGCACGATCATCCGCAGCCTCGTCGCAGGCTAGGGAGCGTGAATAAGGACGACAGGAAAGAAACAGGGGATAGGGAATGGAACCAGTGAGTAACAAAGTCCATCCCTATCCCCTTGCTTGTATCCTGCATCAATGGTCCGTGATGTTCAGCGGTCCGACGACTTGCTGCAGGAACGCGCGCAGCTCCTCCCCGGCTTCTTCGTCGAGCTTGAAAGTATATTCGAGATAGCCTTCTTCTTCGAGATCATCGGGGCCGATAATCGCGGTAACACCGGTCTGCATGTCGGTGACGAGCTTCTTGCCGTAGAAGCGATTCGTCGTTGTGATCGCCAGATCGAAGCGATGCATGCTCGGACCGATGAAGGTGATGTATCTTGTAGAGGTTTGCTCGGTGCTGTCCGATAGGAAATCAAACTCAACATGGCTCATCATATCATCTCCCTTGTTACTCGTATTATACACACTTTCAAGTTCTGCACAACTATACAACTATACAATAAGAGAAACAAGAGAAATAAGAGAAACCAGCCCCTAGTATTGCTGCAAGGGAGCTGGTTGGCTGATAAGCTGGATGAGCGGCTTAGAAATCTCTGCGGAGACAGCAGTTTGTTGTTTAGAACTCTCTATAGAAATCATCGCGCAATTCCGAAACCGCCAGATAGCATTCCTTCCCATCGAGCAGCTGCGCGGGCACTCTCCAGACATCGCCGTAATAGAAGCTGTCGGCGGCTAACTCTCCGTCAGCGTAGATCTGTGCAGCATCGCCGAGATCATCGATCTCGATGAATCCTTGCGATCCTTGCACGTTGATCTTCTGCCAGGTGATCTTGCGCTTCCCGCCCAGATGGAGATGGTCGATATATCTGGGCTGGAAAGGCGGCTGATCTACAGGTTCGAAGGAGACGCTGGGCGCGGTGTAAGGCTGCTGAATCGTTCCTTCCATGAAGCGCTCGCCATTCCACAACCAATATCGGTATTCGCCGTCCTGTACAGAGCGGAGGGTGCCGTCAGCCGTGTACAGATCGCATCCTTCGCTCAAGTACAGCTTGCCGTCCAGTCTGCGCAGATACAGGGCTTGTTCCCAGGTAAGGGTGACGATGGTGATATCGTCAATCCTCAGCATGGAGTCGAGACCGGCCTTCGGCCGGAAGACGCGGCCGTCAGCCAAGCCGTATTCCGCCGGAATACCGGGAATCTGTACGAAGAGATAAACATCGTCCTGTTTGCACAAGGGCTGTGCTGTGGCGTACTTAAGCTGCTGCCCCGACAGATCCATATGGAAGGGCATGAAGAAACTGATGTCCCCGCAGACATCGATGGCTGGGAAGGTGACGGTGCCTGTGTCGATGACGACGCCGTGAAGATCGGCAAGGATTGCACGCCGCTGGTAATGGTTGATGAAGACAAACCCGCTCTTCCCATCTGTCCGCATCACATAGCGCAGAGAAGTCGTATCGTCACGCTTCACCGTATGCTCGGCTTCCACGCGAATCATCGGCGCCAGGATCTCTCCGTATGCGGGGAAGGCGGAAGCGGCTCCAAGTGCGGATTCCACGGGGCATCGCAGTATCCGCCGAAGACAGGCACTACTTCATCCACCGGGATCTTCGCTCCTGCAGCGGCATTCCAACCCGTTACTGTATAGATCGGGGCGATGATGCCGCACTCGACGGCGATTTTCGAGGGACGGGATGCGGAATCCGTGCTCCATGCGCTGCGTCTGCCGATCTTACAGCCGATAGCAGTAAATGAACATGATCTGGAGCGGCTGGAAAATGAGCTGCGTGAACTGTGGCATATTCCCGAACATGTGGAGGGAGAGCCCGATCGAATCGCATCAGTGAGGATCTACGAGCTCCTAACTTGCATCGCTGCGATGACATACCATGAGGAGCCCAAGCAGCTGTATCGCAGCAATGCGGAAGCGGAGAAGCTGCTCCGTGCAGCAGTGCATTATATGGAGCAGCACTACATGGAAGAGATCAGCGTGGCGAATATCGCCTATACCATCGGCTATTCGCAGCAGCATTTTCAGAGAAGGTTCAAAGAGATGTACGGCATGAATCCGAGCCAATATCTGCTGCGTCTCCGCCTGCTCAAAGGAGCCCAGCTGCTGGAACAGGAATTCGAGCGAACCGTCGGTGAGATCGCGGAGATGGTGGGGATGGAGCTGAACTATTTCGTGCGTGTATTCAAAAGGGAGTACGGCATCACACCGGCGAAATATCGCGCGATGCAAGCCCGGCACCATGATCCCTCACCATGAAAACCGGGGCGTCGGCTGGAAATCCCGATTCTAGATGTTGCTCTATATGTAAGATTATAGTATAATGTAGGTACTTCGCGCGGAGGAAGCACCTCTCTTACAGATGTAGGAGAGGTGTTTTTTTATATTCATTAGGAGGTGCATCGATTGAATCTGGTATTCATGAACAGTATGGAGAAGGTTACCGGCGAACAGGTGTTGAACGGTCAGATTACGATCTGTGAACAGCATGGCAAGTGGCAAGTGACTTGGAGTGAACAGGATGCTGCGGGCAAGGTTATTCAGGAGGATTGGTACGACGGAACCGGCTGGGAGGAGATGATGCGGGTGTTTCGCTATCGCATCTCCGAGAAGCTCGGTGAGGGATTCCTGCCCGTGCTCGACGGGATCACTGATCAATTCACGATGCCGAAGGGCAGAGAGGAGATCCAGCAGATGATCCTGTGTTACAGCGACTTGAACCGCAATGATGAGCTGTATGAAGAACTGCGCGACTGGCGCCGGAATACAGCGATGAAGGAGAATAAGGCGGCGTACTTCATCGCTTCTAACCGTTTGCTCGGTCTGATCAGCGCTTATATTCCCAAGACGAAGGACGAGCTCAAGCAGGTGCCCGGATTCGGAGCATATCGGATGGAGCATTATGCAGAGGCGGTGCTTCAGATCACGAACAAGTACGATCGGGAGACGGAATTCCCGCTCAACTGGGTGCCTGAGAAGCTGGATCGCAAGCAGTTTACACTGTGGTACTATCAGCAGAAGCAGCTGCAGCTGCGCAAAGAGCGGGATGAGCATCGCTTGAAGAAAGTGCTGCTGGAGCGAATCGCGAAGGGCGCGGCGCTGGATCAGATCTGTTCGGAACTGGAGCTGCCGATACGCGAGGCGATTCAGTGGATCGAGATCTTGGATGCAGAGGGCTATGAGATAGAAGGACTCATCGAAAGGGAGATGGGGAATATGCCCGATGAGCTGCGGGAGCGGGCGCTCTATGCCTTCGGGACAATAGGCGACCGTTACCTGAAGCCGATCTTGACTGAGGTGTACGGAGAGAACTTGCCGGAAGGAGCGGATCTAAGCAGACTGTACGCGTGGCTGCGGTTGTTAAGAATCTATTACCGCCGCGTGCAAGAAGCTTCCGCAGCCGTATCATAATGATGAAGAACGGCATCGCAGTGCAGGCAGAGTGCCCGCAGCATGCGATGCCGCTCTATGCTATAAGCCGGTATATCTCATTGTGTGCTCAGTAAGATAAGCAGGATATATCCTATTCTGTGCACTTTCATATGGAGGATTAGAGCCAGTCTTTCTTACGGAAGAAGAAGAAGATTCCCGTGCCGATCAGAACCATGACAGCGAGTACGACATAGTAGCCGTACTTCCAATCCAATTCGGGCATATGGGTGAAGTTCATCCCGTAGATGCCGGTGATCACGGTGAGCGGCATCATGATCACCGTCATCGCCGTGAACACACGCATGATCTCGTTCGCTCGGTTGGACAGACTGGATTGATAAGCCTCCCGCAGGTTGCTCATGAGGTCTCTGAAGGTCTCGAAGGACTCAGCGATCTTCACAGCATTCTCGTAGATATCACCGAAGTATTGCTGCAGTTCAGAATTGATCAGATCGAGATCGCGGCGGTTCTTCAAGGTGGCGATCAGTTCCTTCTGCGGACCAAGAGCTTTCTTCAGCCAGAGGATCTCGCCGCGCAGTCCGATGATCTCATTCAGGTGGGATTTCTGGGTGCGGATGAGGATGTCCTCTTCCAATTGCTCGATCATCAGTTCGATGCGGTCTGCTACCGGGAAGTAATTGTTGATGACCGTATCGATGAGATGGTATAAGAGCCGATCGGGAGTGTTGACCTGTTCGACGAGGAGCTTCGGTTTGAACAACCTGATCTCGTTGATCTTCTGCTTCGTGGCCGTGATGATCCAGTGTTTGCCTAAGAAGATATTGAGCGGCCGCAGGAAGATCTCCTCGTCGTCGAACCGGATGCTGTTGATCACGATGAAATAATGATCGCTGTATACTTCCAGTTTGGGACGCTGCTCTTCATCATGCAAGCAGTCCTCGATGGCTAATTCATGAAGATTGAACCATGGCTGCAAGGATGTCAGCTCATCGACGGAGGCGTCGATCCAGTAGAATCCGTCTTCCGGCGCTTGCTGCAAGAGGGAGAAATCTTCCTCGAGCAAGGTGAAGACGCCTTGTTGCACCAAACGTACCTTCATGATGATGCACTCCTTTCCACATGTTGATACTGTCGGGCTGCATCGTTCGGTACGTTGTGCAGACGGTCTACAGGCGTCTTGCGGGTACCGAACCTGGCCCGACGCGATGGATGCTGCTTATGAGGCGTGATTGGGGTTTGGGTCGATCCCCGTCCAAGAACGCCACCTCCTGTTCCAGTGAAAAGTCATCACCTGTTGCAGCTATGCATATACTTAAGCATATACTATGCTAACAACAACAGCTGACGTGGGTTAAGTATAAACCCTCGGCATAACTTTTTACAAGCCCATAAACCATGCTTGACTAATGCTTGACTAGGGCCCGTATATCAGTTAAAGTATTAATCACCAATGATGATTTCGGTCACGCAACACGCGAGATGATCTTCGTCTTGAAATAACTGAATATCGTTTTAGAAACTCTTATCAAGAGCAGGTGGAGGGACGAGCCCGATGAAACCCGGCAACCGGCAGTATGCACGGTGCTAATTCTTGCAGGAGCTGCGGCTTCTGAGAGATGAGAGAGGATGTATGATACAGACGCCTTTCTCACGCAGAAAGGCGTTTTTCATATATACTCTGAACGCATACGTTCAGCAGTGCTGATGGAGAAGATCCTAGATGCTGATGGATCAGATCCTGACGAGCGATAGAAGAAGTTATAGAAACCGGCGCTTCCAGCACTTTCAGCACTTCAGCCGCTTAATGTGACGCTTCATGTGAAGAGGTTTGTGAGATTAACGGAACTACAGTACGTTATTTGGCCCATTATGCCCGATTTCCGCAGTCTAACGGAACGTTGGTGCGCTATTCCTTCGGGCAATCGCAGTTTCGCTTGATTTTCTGCGAAATAACGGATCACTGTTCCGTTACAATTTGGGATTGGGTGGTTCTACATATAATAACGAACTCCAGTTCCGTTAGTGCAACGCGCTGCAGAATCACGCGAGCATCATGCGGTGCATCGTCAGTGTTATGCGCAGGCGTGCTCTGCAGAATCACGTGAGCACCATGCGGTGCATCAGTCAGCGCAAAGTCCCGGCGGCATCATGGACGTGCTGGTTTCAAGCCATCGTTTACATCGCAGCTCTTTACTGCATCGTTGTTATGCATCAGCGCCGCACTGCCAGTGCGCTGCATCGCATACAGCGGTTTGGCGCCGTTGCAGCGGTTCGCTGGATGTGCTGTATGTTTACCATTAAGTCAACACCATCGTTAAAGGAGTGGAGTATCATGCCTATCAAGATTCCTGATCAACTGCCCGCCAAAGAAATCCTGCAAAGTGAGAATATCTTCGTGATGGATGAGACGAGAGCCTATCATCAGGATATCCGTCCGCTCAACATCGTCATCCTGAACCTCATGCCCACGAAGATCACAACCGAAACCCAGCTGATGAGGCTGATCGGGAATACTCCACTGCAGGTTGAGTGCGTGCTGCTGCACCCGAAGACGCATCGTTCGAAGAATACACCCGTTGAACATCTGGAGACATTCTACAAGACCTTCGATGATATCAAGAACCGCAGGTTCGACGGGATGATCATCACCGGGGCTCCAGTAGAACATCTGGAGTTCGATGAAGTGGACTACTGGGAAGAACTGAAACAGATCATGGCCTGGAGCGTCGACCATGTGACGTCGACTTTCCATATATGTTGGGCCGCGCAAGCAGGATTATACTATCACTATAACATACCCAAATATAAGCTCGACAAGAAGATCTTCGGCGTCTATGCCCATACGGTGAGCAAACTGAACGTGAAACTCCTGCGCGGTTTCGATGATATCTTCTATGTGCCGCAATCGCGTCATACGGAAGTACGGCGGGAGGACATCGAGCGCGTGCCGGAACTGGAGATTCTCTCCGAATCGGAAGAGGCCGGCGTGTACATCGTCGCCAGCAAGGACGGCAGGCAGATCTTCGTGACGGGTCATTCGGAGTACGATCCGGAGACGCTGCGCTTGGAGTATGAGCGTGATCTGAAGAAGGGGATGGATATCGATATGCCGGTGAATTATTTCCCGGACAACAATCCCGAACTTCCGCCCAGATCGATCTGGCGTGCCCATGCGAATCTGTTGTTTTCTAACTGGCTGAACTATTACGTATATCAAGAAACGCCCTATGAGTGGACGTTGGGAGAGGAGTCAGGAGAATGAAGATCGACACACGTCTTGCGCAGATCGGTTCAAAGTCCGATCCGGAAACGGGAGCTGTGAGCTATCCGATATATCAATCCACTGCCTTCCGCCATCCCCGGCTGGGACAAAGCACCGGCTTCGACTATGCGCGTACGAAGAGCCCGACCAGAGCGGTGTTGGAAGAGGCCGTCGCTGAGTTGGAATCCGGTGATGCGGGCTTCGCTTGCAGCTCGGGCATGGCGGCGCTGCAGACGGTCTTCTCGCTGTTCCAACAGGGAGATCATCTGATCGTCTCCGTTGATCTGTACGGTGGAACATACCGTCTGCTGGAACGCATCATGGCGAAATTCGGCATTACGACCTCGTATGTGGACACCAATGACCTTCAGCAGCTGGAAGAGGCGTATCAGTCGAATACAAAGGCGGTGCTCATCGAGACGCCAACGAATCCGCTGATGATGATTACGGATATCCGTAAGGTCAGCGCATGGGCTCGGGATAAAGGGCTGCTGACGATCGTGGATAACACGCTGCTTACTCCTTACTTCCAGCGTCCCATCGAACTTGGAGCGGATATCGTGGTTCACAGTGCAACCAAGTATCTGGCTGGTCACAATGATGTGCTGGCCGGACTCATCGTCACTAAGGGCAAGGAGTTGTCCGAGGAGATGGCGATGCTGCACAATGCGATCGGCGCCGTACTCGGTCCGCAGGATTCATGGCTGCTCATGCGCGGGATGAAAACCCTCGCCCTCAGGATGGAGAGGCATCAGAGCAATGCGAAAGCGATCTGCGCTTGGCTGGCGGAACACCCGCTGGTGGAAGAAGTGTACTATCCCGCACTGCCTGATCATCCCGGCTATGACGTGCATAACGCTCAGTCTTCCGGCAACACCGGCATCTTCTCCTTCCGGGTGAAGGATGCGCGGCTGGTGGAGCCCTTCCTTCGCCATCTGGATCTAATCGCCTTTGCAGAGAGCCTGGGCGGTGTGGAATCCTTGCTCACCTACCCGGCGGTCCAGACCCATGCGGATATTCCTGAAGAGATTCGCAGGAAACTTGGTGTCGATGACCGTTTGCTGCGTTACTCGGTCGGCATCGAACATCCCGATGATCTGATCGCGGATTTGGCGCAGGCCTTTGACCGGGCATATGCGGAGATTACATAGTGCACGTATTGCGCAGATGTGCGATCCGTATGTGAAACGATCAGAAGGATTATTTTAAGATTTCCGTTGCAGGTACGGTTCTGAAGATATCATGAATTACATACAGTGCAGGAGGGGTGACATGTTCGGCGTCGGTAAAGGACGAGGAATGAGACAAGCAAGACATGCTTGGCATCAAGCAGTCCAGATTTTTAAACCGAATCGTCTGTTAAAGTACTTCCCTCCTGCTTTTCAATTGCGCAATCCCGCTATGTCGCTGCTGGATCTGGCGCGCAAGCGCGGTGACACCTGCGGCGTCGTGGTGCTGTATCTGGAAGGCATGAGCAAGCTGATGATGTCCTGCGCGGCTTTCTTAAGCTTTAAGGCGTATATTCTGCGTATAATCTTCACGCTTGATGCCCCATCCTATGACAAACATGTGCGATGAAACGGAGGGGTCATCTTGAGTGCTAAGAAGAACAAAGCCTCCAAAGGGGCTGGCAGAGCAGCTGCCAATGAAGGTTCGATCAACATCGTCCAAAACCGCTATATCGACGGCTCCTTCCGGGATAACGAGCCGGTAATCCGCGATGATGCGGACGAATGGCTCGTGCATCTTAACAGCTACGAAGAGAAAACGTGATCGGCGCCGTATTGCCGCCCGCCTTATCGCACAGCCTTATCCCTTCCTTTCCATATGTTTCGTCGTATATCTCCCTTGTACCCGCCATATAATTTTAGAAGCGAGTTTAAACCTTGGATCAAAGTCAAGTCTGATGATGTTATTGCTTAGTGATCAATATGGAAGGGAAGTGAAGGCGGGTATGGAGCATATACGAGTGCAGGTCAGCGGGGAGCCGCCGGCTGCAGACCGCTTCGAACATCTGCTGCAAGATCAGCTTAAGCGATGGTTACATAAGCAAATTGCTGTGGATATGGACATGAAGTCCGTCGGTCAGCTGCAGGAGATCAGGGTTGGAGCGGCGGACCGCGAACAGCTCGTGAAGGCGGTGGCGCAGGCCGTCGCCCAGTACGTGACCGAATTCCATGAACACGATGTGATCCGCAGTTTAATTGCGGATGAATACGGATATGATGAGCCGGAAGAACTGGCAGAGATCGAGGCGTACTGCTGGCACAATTCGGATCCGCTGCAGGAAGCGGATCAAAGCGCGGATCTGGAGAGAAGGAAGCAGCAGATCGCTGAAGAAGTAGCCGAGTATTTGGATGCGAATCATTTGTTGAATGTGGAAGGTCTGGTGCGCTTTCGGCTGCTTCGCTACACGGAGCATCTGCGGGGAATCGTCGAATATGCGATTGATGAATACACCGCGGACAAACAATACGAGGAATTTATTTCTTTGCTTAAGTATTTCGTATATATCCAGGAGGCGAAGATACCTGCTGCGCATCTGATCCACAAGGGTGCCCATGAATTCGACCTCTTGAATGAGAAGATGGAACCGATCGAGACGAAACAGCTGGATCAATTCGTTGTGGAAATGATCGATAAGGAGATCAATTATGAAGATATGATCGTCAGCACACTGATCACCGTATCCCCGCAGCATGTCTACATCCATACCCGCAATCCGGATATGCAAGTGATCCGCACGATCCAGCAGATCTTCGAAGACCGGGCGGCTGTATGCACGTCTTGTCCGCAGTGCCGGCCCTTGCTCGGCGACTATAAGAGGCAGGACCATTCTTATCGATAATTCTCTGGTCCGGGATAAGCGCCCTTGACCGCGGGACGAGTCGGATCTATAATATGAACAGATTATTTCGATAGGGCTCATACGCATAAAGCGATGACGGAAGACATGAACGTGATCGAATGCACCGAACAGAGAGAGGAAACGCCGGCTGAGATTTCCTCCGGTTAGCACGGCACGTTTACCACTTCCCAGCTGTGAACGGGGACGCTGATCGGCTGCGATCAGGAGAAACGTTCACCGATTCATCCGCGTTAATGGATGATAGAGTAGACATGGTGTGCGGGCGCAGGGCCGTACCGTGTCTAGAAATAGGGTGGAACCACGAGAACGCTCGTCCCTTGGGACTGGCGTTTTTTTGTTATTATAATATGATCATGAGGATAAAGGTGGAGAAGGAACATGGTGAAAATCACATTTCCCGATGGAGCCGTAAGGGAGTATGAGAAGGGGGTTACGATCGAGGAGATCACAGCCTCCATCAGCCCCGGCCTGAAGAAAAATGCGCTGGCAGGCAAGATCAACGGTGAGTTAGTTGATCTCTATACGCCGCTGGAAGACGATGCCGCGATCGAGATCGTCACGTATGATACGCAAGAAGGCTTGGAGATCATGCGGCACAGCACCGCGCATCTGATGGCGCAGGCGATCAAACGCTTGTACCACGACAAGAATGTCAAACTGGGCATCGGTCCGGTCATCGAGGATGGCTTCTACTATGACATCGACATGGATCATTCGCTCACTCCCGATGATCTGGCGCGCATCGAGAAGGAGATGGAACGCATCGTTCAGGAGAACCTGCCGATCCGCCGGCAGGTCGTCAGCCGCGAGGAAGCGATTCGTGTCTATGAGGATATCGGCGATCACCTGAAGCTGGAGCTGATCCATGATCTGCCGGAAGATGCGGTGATCACGATCTATGAGCAGGGGGAATTCTTCGATCTCTGCCGCGGACCCCATGTGCCTTCGACAGGGAAGATCAAGGCCTTCAAACTGCTTAGTGTCGCCGGCGCTTACTGGAGGGGCGATTCGAAGAACAAGATGTTGCAGCGTATCTACGGCACGGCGTTCCCGAAGAAAGCCCAGCTGGATGAGCATCTGCATATGCTGGAGGAAGCGAAGAAGCGCGATCACCGCAAGCTGGGGCGCGAACATGAGATCTTCACCTTCTCGCAAGAGGTGGGACAGGGCCTGCCGCTTTGGCTTCCGAATGGAGCGAAGCTGCGCCGCACGCTGGAGCGGTATATCGTCGATCTGGAAGAGCGCTTAGGTTATCAGCACGTGTATACCCCGGTTCTGGCCAATGTGGAGCTGTACAAGATCTCCGGCCACTGGGATCATTATCAAGAGGACATGTTCCCGACGATGCAGATGGACAATGAAGAGCTTGTGCTGCGACCGATGAACTGCCCGCACCATATGATGATCTACAAGAGCCGTATGCACAGCTACCGCGACTTGCCGGTGCGGATCGCCGAGTTGGGAACGATGCACCGCTACGAGATGTCCGGTGCGCTCACGGGGCTGCATCGCGTGCGGGCGATGACGCTCAACGATGCGCATATCTTCTGCCGTCCGGATCAGATCAAAGAGGAGTTCGCCCGCGTTGTGGAATTGATCCAGAAGGTCTATGAGGACTTCGGCATCAAGGATTATCGTTTCCGCCTGTCTTACCGCGATCCGCAGGATACGGAGAAATATTATCCGGATGATGAGATGTGGGAGATGTCGCAGCGCATCCTGCGTGAAGTGGTGGAAGAGATGGGGCTGCCATACTTCGAAGCAGAGGGAGAGGCGGCCTTCTACGGACCGAAGCTGGACGTGCAGATTAAGACCGCCCTGGGCAAAGAAGAGACGCTGTCCACGGCGCAGCTTGATTTCCTGCTGCCGGAGCGGTTTGGGCTGGAGTATGTCGGGGAGGACGGACAGAAGCATCGTCCTGTCGTCATCCACCGCGGCATCATCAGCACGATGGAGCGCATGACGGCGTTCCTGCTGGAGAACTTCGCAGGAGCTCTGCCGGTATGGCTGTCGCCGGTGCAAGCGAAGGTGATCCCGGTCTCGAATCAGTTCGATGATTATGCGAAGCAGGTGCATGATCGTCTGGCCGCAGCGGGGATCCGCGCGGAAACCGACCTGCGCAACGAGAAGCTGGGCTATAAGATTCGCGAAGCGCAGATGCAGCGCATCCCGTATATGCTGGTCGTCGGCGAACAGGAGCGTCAGGCCGGCACGGCATCTGTTCGCAAGCGCGGGCAAGGCGACCTCGGCGCGAAGCCGCTGGATGAAGTGATCGCACAGATTCGCTCGGATATCGATAACAAAGTGATCGAATAACGCGATAAATGGAAGATGAAACGCCCTGCAGGAGACGAAGAATGCCTGCAGGGCTATTTTTCTAGATCATAGGAGATAAAAATGGAATATTACACTTTTTCCATAACTTAGCACATGGTATAATCTTGATACAGGCACATGACCATACATGCGGCGGTTCGGCCTACCTGATTATTTGAAGGGGGGCCTGAACATGGGCGTTCATGAAGCTTTGGCTTTGATGGTCGATTTTGGTTCGCTGGTCGTGGCGTTGCTGACGTTGGCTGTCGCGATAACCGTAGCGTTAAACCAAAAGAAATAGACCGCGTCGGTGAAGGGAGCGCGGTCTATAGCACCAAGCCGGCCGCCTGTGTAGACGATCCATTGTGCCGAGTGGAGTCGACTGTTGTCGGCTCCATTTTTTATTATAACGGGCTGATAAGTGGCATGCAAGGAATTATTGTCTATTGTGGTGACGTTTTATTGCGTGAACGGTGTAAAGGGGCATAGTACGAGTTGGAAAAGCGGTCCGAGCGGGTCGAACAGACACTTCGAACAGAATAAAGAGCGGCAAGATAGGATACCCTTAGCATGAGTTTAGGAGGGATCCAAACCCATGTTAAGACCAATGTTCCGGGCATGCCTAAGATTGTCCTGGTTAAGCTCAGGTTTGCTGCTGTTCTTGCTGCTTGCCGGAAAGGACCCTGTACAGCTCAGCGTAAACCTGGAGGAGGTTGGGTCGAAGGCGGCCCGCATGACGAATATTGAGAATCAATTGGAAGCGTCGACAAAATCCTCATTAGATCCAGATCATGAAGATATGATGGAGCGTAAGATGGATGCCGAGCTTCAGTTGGGGATGAATCCTGAGATCGAAGAGGAACAGGGGGCTGCTGATGAAGGGAGATCTCCTGAAGAACAGCCATTCACTGTTCAATCCCCTGCAGTATATGAGGTGATCGCCACCGGATATTATGCCGGCGTTGAATCGACGGGCAAATCACCCGGTCATCCTGAATACGGAATTACGTACTCAGGAGTTAAAGCTAGGAGAGGAACGCTGTCGACGATCGCAGCGGATCTGAATCTCTTTCCGATCGGCACTGTACTCTATATCCCGGATTACGGATACGGCGTGGTTGCTGATATCGGCAGTGCGGTGAAAGGCAATATCATCGATCTGTACTTCCCCACCAAAGAAGAGATCTATCGATTATGGGGTAAAAGGGTGGTTCAGGTGACCGTCATCGAAGAAGGCGACGGGCATCTGGATGAAGAAAAGCTGCGTCGGCTGGAGGCGATGCTCGGAACATCAGATCCGCCGTCAGCTCTGTGATGAAACAGCATGCTGCGGGTCCGGAGGGCATAAAAGAAGCCGCTCCCGCTCATACTATGCGAGTAACCGAGACGGGAGGTGAAAGACGAACATGGCTAAGAACAACAAAAATAATAATATGCAGTCTGAACAACAAGCGAACCAACAATTCAACGCTGAGTTCGCAGAAGAAACAGCAGGTACTGCGAATGCAACAGCAAATGGTGCCAACGCAAAAGCGGCTGCGCGTCAGAAGCAGCAGAACAATAAGTAATTCAGTCCGAAAGCCATGCATGGGGCCGCGATTCCGAATACCTGCGGCCGTCAGCATGATGGGCCTACAAGAAGAGGGAGCATCGATGCCCCTCTTCTTTTGTGTATCTACGAATGGTTCTGCAAAATTCATCCCTTCCTCTGTTCATCCCGGCAATCTTCCGATACACTAGTAGCATAACGTACATATTCAGCTGTTAGCAGCTTGTCGGAGGGATTCATGTGTATAACCGGATCTTCTGGGGCTTCGTCTTAATCGGCCTCGGTGTGCTCTTTATCTTGAATCAACAGGGGATTGTCATCTTCGACTTGGGGGAGATCATCGCTACATACTGGCCGCTAGTCCTCATCTACTTCGGACTGAGGGGACTTATCTTCCAGCATCGCTGGGGACAGGGCATCGGTTTTGGCTATCTCTATCCGCTCATCATGACGGTGCTCGGTGTCTATTTCTTAGGGCGCAACATCGATTATATCGAGATGTCGGTGGTTGATTTCTTCCAATATGTCATCCCGTTCCTGCTGATCTTAATCGGTCTGATTATCATTCTGCGGCCGAGCCGCAGGAAGTCTGATCAGACGGAACCGGAAGATGCTCTCGATTTCGATCTGAGCGAGTGCGACGGACCGCATGAATCTAAGGAAAGCAGCCGTGATGGAGCAGCTCCGCACAGCTTTATCCCCGAGGAGAATTGGCGGACGGGGGATGAGGAGCGCGGCGCAGATGCGGGGTATGCCGGCGCTGGGTATACGGGCGGGGAAACCACAGGCAGCTTCAGCAAACAGGAAGCGCCGGAGAGCCATTTCAGTTTCCTCGGCGACATCCATATCGGTTCAGCAAACTGGCAGCTGAAGCCGCTGAATGTTCATCATTTCATCGGCGATACCGTCATCGACCTCACGCGGGCACAGATTCCCGACGGCATCACGAAGATCACCGTGAGCTCGATGATCGGCGATGTGAAGGTCATGCTGCCCAAAGATCCCGAAGTCGAAGCCAGTGTTGTGATGACCGCTTTCCTCGGGGAGTTCAACGTATTCGGCAGGCGGGAAGGCGGCATGCTCAAAAATTACCGCGAGGAATCCCCGGATTATCATTATGCACCCAAGAAGATTCAGCTCACCGTGAATCTGTTCATCGGCGATTTCCGGATCGAGCGCATCTGATGGGCCTGGGCCTGAAGCGTCTCAACTGCATCAGCTCTGGCATCTTACTATTTTTCGCCGTTCTATGTAGAGAGATTGACTAGAGTTGAATGGTGACAGGATGCGATACCACTTTTTAGCCCTCTTTTAACTCGTTTTAAGGTAGGTTTAAGGTTAATCATTCATGATAAGGACTAAGATGATAACTAGAACCGATCTTAAGGAGGGATCTTTGATGGACGGCAGCCGCAATCGAGACTATGATGACTTCTTCCGCACTTCTGAAGAGAAGGATCATGATAGAACAGAGGACCAAGTCCAGCACACACAGGAAGCGAAGGTTCACGAACAGCCGCAGTCCTATTACTATGCCTATGGGCCTTATCGGCCGGCGGAAACGAGAAGCAATGAGCAAGTGAGCAGTCAAGAGAACAGCACATATGCAGAACCTAAGTCTATAGAGGCGATCTCCCCGGCAGCCCATGACTATGGGCCGCGCGTCACAGCAGGCGGCATCACCGCTTCCCATGCTCCGCGTGATCAAGTATGGCAGGTACAGCCGCCGCGCCGCCGGGGCTGGTGGACGGGCTTCTTAGCAGCTTTTGTTGCATGTGCCTTGATCATGACGGGACTGGTCTATGCATCGGATGTGAATAATTGGTTCACCGGCAGCGAGGTCAACGCATCGGGTCCAAACGGCTCAAGCGGCGACAATGTGCCTACCGGGCAGACCGTTTCGATGGATCGTACGGACTCGACGGCGTCGGCGGCACTGCCGGGGTCGATACCGGATATCGTGGAACAGGCCAGTCCGGCGGTGGTCTTGATCGAGACCTATGTCAATGCGAACCGCAGCTATCGGATTCGCAGCAATATGGACTTCTTCGAATATTTCTTCCGAGACCGCATCCAGATCCAGCCCGACAACAGCGATAATATGATCAACTCCGGTTTGGGCACAGGATTCATCTTCGATAAGGACGGCTACATCCTGACCAATGAACACGTGGTCAGCGGTGCGGATAAGATCTATGTGACCGTTCAAGGGTATACAGAGCCGTTCGAGGCGCAGCTGCTCGGTTCGGACTTTGATCTCGACCTGGCTGTTCTGAAGATCAAAGGAACGAAGGATTTTCCAACGCTGCCAATCGGCGACTCGACAGAGCTGAGGGTCGGGGAATGGGTGACAGCGATCGGCAACCCGCTGGGCTATGATCATACGGTAAGCGTCGGCGTGCTCAGCGCCAAAGGCCGTCAGATCCGCATCCCTGAAGGCAATCAGGTCCGTTACTATGAAGATCTGCTGCAGACGGATGCCTCGATCAACTCCGGCAACTCCGGCGGTCCGCTGCTGAACCTGAAGGGTGAAGTCGTCGGAATCAACACGGCGGTCAGCACGGATGCGCAGGGGATCGGCTTTGCGATTCCGTCCAGCACTTTCGTGCCCGTGATCGATCTGCTCAAGAACAATCAATCGATCCCGAAACCGTATATCGGCGTCGGCATCTCCAACATCGAGGAGAGCTGGCTTGAGGATCTTAAGCTGGAGAGCACCGAGGGCGCCTTGGTAACCCAGGTGGAAGTGGGCAGCCCTGCGGAGCGGGCAGGTATCCGGACCTGGGACGTGATCATCAAGATCGACGATAAGAAGGTAACGAACTACGAGCAGGTGAAGGAATACATCCTTGAGCTCGGCGTCGGAGCCAGGACGACGATCACCGTGATCCGCGACGGCAAGGAGATTCAGCTCGGCGTGATCATCGGTGACCGGAACAATCCATGACTCAGATGAGGAGCAGGCAGGCCGGAAGGCGCCTGCTTCTTGTGTTTTTTTGGCGGGTTGCTTCTCATGGGAACTTGAACTTGCCTAATCTGCGGAACAGGTGCAGGGAAGGGCTGAGAAGAGCAGAGCTTTAAGTGTAAGAACGGATTAGGTACAATGATCATAACAGATCATAATAGGACGTAAACGGCGAACAAGACGAATGAATGGCTGAACTGGACTGGGTTCTGGTTAGATGGAACAAATGCTGAGCCGGGCTTGGGATCTGGTCAGATGGAACAAATGCTGAGCCGGCCTTGGAATCTGGTCAGAAGAATCAATTGTTGAACTGTACTGGGGATCCGGACTGGAGGGAAGAAGATGAGACAGCATATCTTAGTGGTCGATGACGATGAGAAGATCACCTCGATGCTGCGGCGGAGCCTGACATTCGAAGGGTACGAGGTGACGATTGCCAACAATGGACAGGATGCGCTGCGCCTGCTGATGGAGAGGGAGCCGCATCTGATCATCTTAGATGTCATGATGCCCTATCTGGACGGCTGGGAAGTATGCCGCAGATTGCGCGAAGGGGGCTGCAAAGTCCCCATCCTCATGTTGACTGCCAAGGATGAGGTGAAGGATCGGGTGAAGGGACTGGATATCGGAGCCGATGATTACCTGGTCAAACCCTTTGCTCTGGAAGAGTTGCTGGCACGGGTGCGCGCTTTGCTGCGCCGCTATGAAGAGGCGGATGAATCACATGAACTGACCTTTGATGATCTGCGCATGGATGTGGATGCCCGGGAAGTCTACCGGAATGGGCAGAGGATCGACTTGACGACGCGGGAGTTCGATCTGCTGCATCTGTTCATGATGAATCCGCGCAAGGTACTCGCCAAGGATATCATCATGGAGCGCATATGGGGTTACGATTACAGCGGGGAATCCAATGTGCTGGAAGTCTATATCGCGATGCTCCGTCAGAAATTAGAAGAACACGGAGCGAAAAGACTGATCCATACCGTGCGCGGTGCAGGTTATGTGCTCAGAGGGGATGACTGATGCCGATTCGACTAAAGCTCGCTCTGTGGTACGGCGGCGTTCTGGCTGTGATCATGACGGTATTCTCCGGAACGTTGTATTTCCTTATGTACAACTCGATCCAACATCAATATCGGAGCAGCTTGCAAGAACAGACGGAGAAGGTCTATGATCGCTTGGAATATACGGTGAGACTGTCGCTGCGCGGTTGGAATATCGATGTGCGGCTGGATGCGCAGGATATGTTCTTCACGGAGAATATCTATTTGCAGTTGATCAACATCTCGAACCGCAGGATCAGCATGTCGACCAATGCCGTGGAGGACGGCGTCATGATCCCCGTGATCACGGAGAATATCCTGCAGCATCTGCTTACCGAGTCCCCTTATGTCTATACAAATGCCGAGATCAACGGGCTTCCATTTATCGTCTATAACCGGGGGATCTACAACAACAGCAATCAGCTGATCGGTGTGCTGCAGGGAGCGACTTACTCCGGACATATGATCAGCCTCTTGGAAGAACTGCGATTTGTGCTGATCCTTTCCTCGATCGCGATCATCATCGCCTCTTCCTCCTTCGGCTGGTTCCTGTCACGGAAGGCGCTGCGGCCGATCGACGCGGTGATCAATGCGGCGAATCAGATCGAGAGCGGCGAGGACCTCAGCAAGCGCATCCCTTACAAGGGGCCGCAGGATGAGATCGGGAGATTGATTCAGACGATCAACGGCATGCTGGAGCGGATTCAGCATGTCTATCAGAGCATGGAAGAGGCCTACCGCAGACAGCGCCGCTTCGTCTCCGATGCTTCCCATGAACTGCGCACGCCGCTGACGACGATTCGCGGCAATGTCGAACTCGTCGAGAAGATGTGGCAGCGCGAAGAGGACGGTGAGCAGCCGATCTCTGAGGAAGTGATGACGCTCTCCCGGGAAGCCTTCGAAGATATCTCTGCGGAGACGGAACGCATGAGCCGGCTGGTGAACGATCTGCTGTCGCTGGCGAGGGCGGATGCGGGCAAGGTGATCGAACGCGTGCCGCTGCCATTGCTGCCGATCGTGGAAGAAGTCGTGCGGCGAGCGCAATTCCTGCCGCGCAGTCCAGATGTCGCCTGGCGGGCGGAGGATCTGTCTCCGTTCCATGATGTATTCGTATGCGGCAATCGGGATTATCTGCAGCAACTGCTCTTTATCTTCATCGAAAATGCCTTCAAATACACCGAGAAGGGTGAAGTTGTCCTGCAGGTACAAAAAACCGACGAACAGGCGGGCATCCGCATCAGCGATACCGGGATCGGCATGGATAAAGAAGAGGTGCCAATGATCTTCGAGCGTTTCTATCGGGCTGATCCTTCCCGCGGCAAGGTGGGCGGAACGGGACTGGGACTGTCGATTGCGAAGTGGATTCTCGATGAACATGAAGGGTCCGTAGAGGTCTATACGCGCAAAGATCAGGGATCTACCTTCATCATATGGCTTCCTATATGGAAAGGACGAGACAATCTCGCCGAAGAAGAGTAAACTAGAGAAGAAGGGAGGCAGCTGACTATGAAAGTTGTTAAGATAACTCCGCGCGGCTACTGCTACGGGGTGGTTGACGCGATGATGCTGGCGATGCAGACGGCGAGGAATTTCGATCTGCCGCGCCCGATATATATCCTGGGGATGATTGTGCATAATCGGCATGTGACAGAAGCCTTCGAGAAGGAAGGCATCATCACCCTCGACGGGGAGAATCGGCTGGAGATCTTAAAGAAAGTAGACAAGGGCACGGTCATCTTCACCGCCCACGGCGTATCCCCTGAGGTGCGCAGGTTGGCACGGGAGAAGGGGCTTACCGTCGTCGATGCGACGTGTCCCGATGTGACGAGGACCCATGATCTGATCCGCGACAAGGTTGCCGATGGGTATGAGATCATCTACATCGGCAAGAAAGGACACCCGGAGCCTGAAGGGGCAGTGGGCATCGCGCCGGATCATGTACACCTGATCGAGCGGGAAGAAGAGATCGAAGATCTGAATATCAACGCGGAGAAGATCGTCATCACCAACCAGACGACGATGAGCCAGTGGGATATCAAGCATATCGTCAACCGCTTGCTCGAGAGGTATCCGCAAGCCGAAGTGCACAATGAGATCTGCCTTGCCACGCAGGTGCGCCAAGAAGCGGTGGCCGAGCAGGCGAAGGAGACGGATCTCGTGATCGTCGTTGGCGATCCGCGGAGCAACAACTCCAATCGCTTGGCGCAGGTGGCCCGGGAGATTGCCGGCGTGCCTGCCTATCGCGTTGCTGATGTCACGGAGATCAAGCGCGAATGGCTGGAGGGGGCAGAGGTCGTCGGTGTGACCTCCGGCGCTTCGACGCCGACGCCGCTGACGAAGGAAGTGATCGATTATCTGGAACAGTATGATCCAGAAGATCCTTCTACATGGCCGATCAAACGCACGGTGGATATGAATCGTCTGCTTCCTAAGCTGAAGACGAAGTCTGCGAATTAACCCGGCTGCATGCCGGCTCGCGGGGATGAATCGCAGCCAATCGCGGAGCCTGCATGGCTCCGCGATTTTTTGTACAGAAGACAGTTGACGAAGGAATTAATATGCGTTATAGTTACTTTAACACTTAGAAGCGTATAAGCGTTGAAGCGAACAAGCGTTGAAGAATGGAGAGATTCATGATGATCGCAATTACATCGAACAATGTGTCTGAAGAACGGATTCAAGAGATTGTTCATCACATCGAGCAATATGGTCTGCAAGCCCATGTATCAAGGGGGACGGACCGCACGGTGATCGGCATCATCGGCCAGTTTGAGCCCGCGCTGGCGGAGCAGCTGAGACAGATGAAGGGAATCGAAGATGTCGTCCGCATCTCGAAGTCCTATAAGCTGGCCAGTCGTGACTTCCATCCCGATGACACGATCATCGAGGTGAAGGGGATTAAGATCGGCGGGGACGAACTCATCGTCATGGGCGGTCCATGCGCCGTGGAGAATAAGGAACAGATCGACGAAATCGCGCGCCTCGTGAAGGCTGCCGGCGGGCAAGTGCTGCGCGGCGGTGCCTTCAAGCCGCGTACGGGTCCATACAGCTTCCAAGGCATCGGCGTGGAAGGCCTGGAGATGATGGCCGAGGCAGGCAGGAAGCATGGACTGCTGACGATCACGGAAGTGATGACGCCTGAATACGTCGATATCGTCGCGGAATATGCGGACATCTTACAGATCGGGACGCGGAACATGCAGAACTTCGATCTGCTCCGCAAGGTGGGTACGACGCAGAAGCCGGTGCTGCTCAAGCGCGGTTTCAGCGCAACTTACGATGAGCTGTTGAACGCGGCCGAATACATCCTGGCCGGCGGCAACCCGAATGTGATGCTCTGCGAACGCGGCATCCGCACCTTCGAGACATATACGCGCAACACCTTGGACCTGACGGCGGTGCCGGTCTTGCAGCAGCTCAGCCATCTGCCGGTGATCGTGGACCCGAGCCATGGTACGGGACGCCGTGAACTTGTCGAGACGATGAGCAAGGCCTCCGTAGCAGCAGGGGCCCACGGGCTGATCATCGAGATGCATACCGATCCGGACAACTCGATGACCGGCGACGGGGTGCAATCCCTGTTCCCGGATCAATTCGCAAGATTGCTGCAGGACTTCGAGAAGCTGGCACCGATCGTCGGCAAGAAGTTCGATACGAAGAAGAATGCATCCTTTGTCTTGTCCTAAAGCTTGATCAACAGGGCTGTCCATCCGTCATTGTTACTGGCGTACTGGGCAGCCCCTTTCGTATGCGTATGAGTATGCTAGACGAACATGCAGATCAGCATGCTAGACGAACATGCAGTTGAGCGGATTCGGGGTGCGTGTGACAGCAGTGAGATAGCAGGAAGGTGCGTGAGAGACGGTGAGACGGTAGGAAGATTCGTGAGACGGCAGAAATGTTCGTTTTACCGTTCGGATGTTACGATTCGGCGTGTGAGTCGACAGATACTGTCGTCTCATGAGCGGCTCCAACCTTTGCGCACCCAGATTCAACAAATACTGTCGTCTTGGGAGCGCGCATATGAGAACGGATCAACGTAAAAATTGTGCGAGGGCTGTCCCCCTTCGGGTCAGTATTTGCTGACTAGGTGGACAGCTTTTTTGTGTTTTGATGTTGCTCAACTGGCTGTCATCCCCCCAAATAGCAAAAAACAACTCATGCTTAAGTACAATCCATATTAAAGTGTACAATTCCTGCCTAAGCCCAATTCACATGAAAGTCCAGTTCATGTTCAAGCATGCCATATACTGAAGTCCAATTCACGTTAAAGCCCAATTCATGTCCAAGTGCAACGCGCGTTAAAGTCCAATCCACGTTAAAACATAACGCACATCTAATCACAATCTGTGCATATCCAATCACAATTCATGTTAAGTTATCTGACATCGAACTCAAAAATACCTGACATAACTATTGACGTCCTCCCGAGGGCGGTTTTATAATTACGTCTATGATTTTATTCGAGACTTGGAACATTCGCGAGACAGCAGAGAGGGAATGTTCAGATTCTAGGGAGGAAACCAGCTTATGTCCGTACAACATGTGATGGAATTAATAGACCGAGAAGCAATTGCGTGGATCGATTTTCGTTTCACTGATCTGCTTGGCAGATCGCATCATATCACCGTCCCTGCTGACGAGGTCGATGAGGAAACCTTCGCGCAAGGAATTGCCTTTGACGGTTCATCGCTGCCGGGTTTTTGCAGTATTGAAGAATCCGACATGGTGATGCTTCCCGATCCGGAGACGGCATACATCGATCCCTTTACTGAACATCCCACGCTGATCATCCTCTGTGATATTCTGACACCGGATGGTGAGGTTTTCGACCGCGATCCCCGATCGATCGCTAAGAAGGCGGAGCAGTATCTGCAGGCAACCGGGATCGGCACTGCGGCTTACTTCGGGCCGGAGATGGAGTTCTTCGTCTTCGACGATGTACGGTATGAATATACGCAAAACTCTTATATGGCCCGCGTTGATTCCATCGAAGGCCATTGGAATACAGGCCGTCAGGAGGAAGGCGGCAACCTTGGCTTCAAAGTAAAACATAATGGCGGTTATGTCCCCGTCCAGCCCGTTGACAGCCTGCATGATCTTCGCTCGGAGATCAGCCGTCTGCTCATCGCCGCAGGCTTAAGGGTCGAGCGGCATCATCATGAAGTCGCAACGGCTGGTCAATGCGAGATCAACTTCCGTTACGACACCTTGGTGAAGAGTGCGGATAATCTGATGAAGTACAAATACATCGTTCACAATACCGCCCGCCGCCGGGGCAAGACAGCCACCTTCATGCCGAAGCCGATCCATGGTGAAAACGGCAGCGGCATGCATACCCACCAATCGATCTTCAACGGCGATCAGCCGCTCTTCTATCAGAAAGGCGGTTACGGCAATATGAGCGAACTGGCGATGTATTATATCGGGGGCATCTTGTACCATGCACCGGCGCTGACCGCCTTGACCAATCCGAGCACTAACTCCTTCAAACGTCTGGTACCCGGCTATGAGGCGCCGGTGAACCTCGTCTTCTCGAAGGGCAATCGTTCTGCAGCCGTGCGCATTCCGCTGGCGGCTGTATCGCCGAAGGGAGCGCGAATCGAGTTTCGCACACCGGATGCTGCAGCGAATCCTTATCTCGCTTTTGCAGCTATGCTGATGGCCGGCCTGGATGGGATCAAGCGCAAGATCGACCCGCGGGCCCTCGGCTATGGTCCTGTAGATAAGAACATCTATGAGCTGACACCAGAGGAAAAGGCGGAGATCTGCTGCATCCCTGCATCCTTGGAAGAGGCGCTGGACCAGTTGGAAGCGGACCATGAATTCATGCTTGCCGGCGGCGTCTTCTCCAAGTCCTTCCTTGAGCACTATATCGCGATCAAACGGGAAGAGGCAAGAGCGGTTCAGACGCGGATTCATCCCTATGAATATGCGCTTTATTACGATTGCTGAGCAGCAGAGCAAGCAATATAAAAATATTAAGCGATGTGATATATAGATTTAATAGACAATGAACGGGTGAATGTATTAGACGGGACTTATTCCTCGGAATCAGTCCCGTTTCTGTATCTTTGGAAGCGGCATTTGCTATTGAACGCATACTGGAAACTTGGTATGATTACCATATTAGTTATGGAGAAAGGTGTAGAGACCATATGACGAGAGCTTACAATTTCAATGCAGGTCCTGCGGCCCTCCCCTTGGAAGTGCTGCAGCGCGCACAGGAAGAATTGGTGGATTACAATGGAATCGGGATGTCCATCATGGAGATCTCTCACCGCAGCCGCGAGTACGAGCGTGTAAACGAGGAAACGCAGCAGCTGTTTAGAGAACTGCTGGAGATCCCGGAAGGCTATAAAGTGCTGTTCTTGCAAGGCGGAGCCAGTATGCAGTTCGCGATGGTGCCGATGAATCTCTTGCGTCCAGGCACAACTGCTGCCTATGTGGACACGGGCAGCTGGGCGAAGAAGGCGTTGGCAGAAGCGAAACTGCTCGGTGAAGTGCAGGTGGTTGCCAGTTCCAAGGATGATCAATACACGACGATCCCCGACCTAAGCTCTCTAGAACTATCCGAACAAACGGCTTATCTGCACATCACCTCGAATGAGACGATCGGTGGAATTCAGTATAAGTCCTTCCCGGACACGGGCGATGTACCGCTTATCGCGGATATGTCCAGCGATATCCTGTCCCGGCCGTTGGATGTCAGCCGCTTCGGACTGATCTATGCCGGTGCACAGAAGAATCTCGGGCCTTCCGGCGTGACGGTGGTTATCATCCGTGAGGATCTGATCCAGCCGGCCGAGCATCTGCCGACGATGCTGCGCTACAGCACCCATGCCGACAACAACTCGCTCTACAATACGCCGCCGGTGTACTCCATATACATGATGAATCTCGTGCTTCAATGGATCAAGGAGAACGGCGGTCTGGCTGCTATGGAGAAGCGCAACGAAGAGAAGGCGAAGTTGATCTATGATGTGATCGATGGCAGCGGCGGGTTCTACCGCGGCGTTGCTAAGCCGGAATACCGTTCGCCGATGAACATCACGTTCCGCATGGCGAATGAGGAATTGGAGAAGCGCTTCGTTGAAGAATCGCAAGCTGCAGGATTCGTCGGTTTGAAGGGACATCGCAGTGTAGGCGGTCTGCGGGCATCGACTTACAATGCTGTTCCCTACGAAAGCTGCCAAGCACTGCAGCAATTCATGCTCGACTTCCAGAAGCGCCACGGATAATCGGCTGATTAAGCTCAAGACCGTCCAGGCAATTGCCTGACGGTCTTGTTTCAGTGGTGCTTCTTTATTGACCGGGATTATGGCGCTCTCCTGCCGGCTCGACCAGCTTGTAGCCGACGCCTCGCACGGTGACGATGTATTGGGGGACATGACCGCGCTCGATCTTATCGCGAAGGTGGCTGATGTGCACATCGACGATCCGCGTGTCGCTGACGAAGTGATAGTCCCAGATGCCGTGGAGAAGCTGGCGGCGGCTTAAGGCTTTGCCCTTGTGGCGGCAGAGGAAGTGAAGCAGTTCATATTCTTTCGGCGTAAGATCGATGCGCTCGCCTGCGAGCCGTGCTTCCCGCTCACTCGGCCGGATCTCCAGAGCACCGATGATGATCGGCTCCTCTTCTTCGACGCCGGGCAGCAACTGCAATCTGCGGAATAAGGCTTGAATGCGGGAGATCAACTCCTGCGGACTGAAGGGTTTGCTCATATAATCGTCAGCACCGCTGTCGAGCCCGGTCACGACATCTGCTGTGTCTTGCAGAGCAGTGAGCATGATGATCGGGACCATATTGCCGTCTGCTCGCAGTTTGCGACACACATCGAGACCATTTTTCTTAGGCAGCATGAGATCAAGGATGATGAGATCGGGGCGAAAGTCCTGGGTCGCGCGGAATACCGCTTCACCGTCTTGCACGCTGTGCACCTCGTATCCGGCCAGGCGAAGGTTGGACTCAAGCAATGTGGTGATGGAAGGTTCATCGTCCACGATGAGGATTTTCTTATTCATGATGGACTGCTCCTTTTGAGCTTTATAAGACACATGATTTGAACTAATTATATCGATGCAGGATCAGACGAATATTAAGATTGCGTAAACGGATTGTTAAAGTTAGAAGGGGACGAGTAGAGGATCATGCCTTTTCACATCGTGTTAGTCGAACCGGAGATCCCAGCTAACACCGGGAATATCGCGCGCACATGTGCGGCTACCGGGACGCATCTGCATCTTGTTCGGCCTCTCGGCTTCCGCACCGATGATCGGACGCTGAAGCGGGCAGGCCTTGATTATTGGTTTGCCGTGAAGATTACCTATTATGATTCTTTTCAAGAAGTCGTGGACCGGCATCCCGGCGCCAACTTTTATTTTGCCACGACCAAGGCGGAGAAACGGTATACGGATTTTCGCTTTCAAGAAGGGGATTTTTTCGTATTTGGCAAGGAAACCAAGGGATTGCCCGACTCCCTCATCGCAGCACATCGGGATCGATGTATGCGGCTTCCGATGACGAGTGATGTGCGCTCGCTCAACCTTGCCAACTCGGCGGCGATTATCCTGTATGAGGCCTTACGGCAAACGTCATTTCCCGGTTTGAAATGAAAAATTATCATGGAACTGAATAAAAAAACCAGGGAAAAAAGAAGGAATTTCGGAACAAAAAGCGAAAGTATACTATCGGTTGCAAAAAAATAGGTCGTTCGTGTTAGATCTAGCAGCGATATGTATATCCCTGTGGTGCCAGGAAGAAACATGTTCGCTTGATCAGACAGACCAACCAAAAATCAACGCTTCAGGAGGGTAACTAACATGAGACCGATCGGAGTCGTCCGTAAAGTGGACCAGCTTGGAAGACTTGTATTGCCGAAATCGCTTAGGAAACGTTTCAATATGAATGAAGGGGATCCAGTAGAAATCTTAGTTCAAGGTGAACATATCATTCTAGAACGTTACAGACCGCACTGCGTGCTTTGCGGTTCTACAGAACAAGTTGCGGAGTATCGTGAGCGGTACATATGCAAGGGCTGCGTTGACGAACTAGCTAAATTGATCTAGGAGCTCGCCCTATAGCCCTATAAATCAAAGAACCTGTCCGATTCATCATGCCGATGATGAAGGGACAGGTTCTTCGTTTGTTCCGCTGAAGCTGTGTTCCGAGTTTACAGCCCCTTGGTCAGATCATCATTAAAGCCGCCCGTTAGGATCGAGCCGACGAGCAGCACGATGACCGACATCACAAGCCAGAACACCGGTGTCATCATCCATAACCTCCAATTCCTTAGCCTGGATCGTCATGAATCCGTGATATATATCACCCTTTAGTATACTCACATTATACATAAGACCTTGCACAAAGCAAAGGGCGTTTCGAGAATACTGATGATTTCGGATTTTTGTGCGATTTTTAGGATCAAGCTCTTGATCGAGGGTGCGGTTTTGGGGTTTTGGGCTTGATCCGGAGATCGATAGAAACTTCTTCCAGCCTCTCGCATAGAACTGCTTAATGCGGTAATGATAATGGATGGAACCGACTAAGCGATTAGGATGGTGTACATGATGACTCCCATGAATAATCAAGAAGAGCATGAACTTAAGAAGCGGGATCTGAAACAGAGCGCCGAGCAAGCTCCCGCGGAAAGATCTCAGTCGATGCAGCGTTCAGAAGATGATGCCGATGAAGCGCTGCAAGCTTTCCTGCATGCCCGCGATGAAGGTCCGAACCAGTGTTAGCAGCTGCGAACGGATGCCTCCGCCCGCTAAACCGGGTGCGAGGCTTTTTTTGTGCCGCTTGCTCATATCCTTTCCCCTTTTATGACAATGATTCTTTACTTCTGCTTACTCCAACTTCTTGATCTGGTAAAATAGGTTGATTTTTTTCTTGACGAATAGAATTGATGTATATATTATATATATTAATAGAAATAGTGATAAGTTAATAAATATATTAACATCATATAACCTGCCAAAAACGTTAGATCGAAGGGGCATATCAGGAAAGAAAAAATAATACCGGCTGGTTATAGGTTTCAGGGGGTGTTTTTACAGAAGTATGATAGCGTTTACATGAGGTTATTTTAACCTAAATATTAACCTTTGTTTAGACCATAGGGGAGGGTAATAAACATGATGAAAATCTGGCGAGTATTACTGGTGATGATCCTCAGCGTTTCCTTGCTGGCTGCTTGCACAGGGGGCGGAGGAGGCGAAGCTGACAACGGCGGTGATTCATCGAATCAAACAAAACCGCAAAATGAACAATCGCAGCAGAATGATTCCGGACAGCATGCCGCGGAAGAAGCGCTCTTTGAATTTGCCATTGATACGAATACTTCCGGCGAGATCACGATGTGGAGCTTCTTGATCGGCAACCCGGTCTTCAATGACCTGCTGCCGGAGTTCAACAAGGTGTATCCGAACATCAAGGTGAACATCGTCGAGATCGAATTTGGTGAGATGCATGATACGCTGCAGAATGCGCTGGCAGCAGGCACGGGTGCTCCGGATATCGCACTGGTGGAGGAAGGGCAATTCGGCCGCTACAACTATGGCGGCATGCTGGTGGACCTGCTGGAAGAACCGTATAATGCCGGACGACTCAAGGAACTGATCCCGGACTATAACTTCGAGCGCTGGCATTCCGTGGACGGCAAGCATCTGTACGGCATGCCGTGGGATATCACGCCCGGTGTGACCTATTACCGCCATGACATCATCGAACAGCTGGGCTTCCCATCGGAACCCGCGGAGTTCGGCGAGTACATCCAAGATCGTGACAACTGGATCCGGCTCGGTGAAGCGCTGAAAGCCGACGGACGCTTCCTGCTTGAATGGCGTGACCTGCCGGTGCAGTGGGCAGCGAACCAATACGGCTACTTCAATTCGAATCTGGAGTGGCAGCGCAACAACGACGAGCTGGTCAGCCTGATGGAGACTTCCTTGCGCGGACAGCAGCTCGGACTATCCGCTGAACTTACGATCTATTCTGAAGAGGGACAGCAATATCTCGAACAGGGCAAACTGCCGATCATCGTCCTCGGATCTTTCGGGGCGCGCGAACTGTCGACCTGGCTGCCGGAGCAAGCAGGCAAGTGGCGCGTGACGCGCATGCCGCTCGGCATCAACGGCGGAATGGGCGGTTCCAGCTTCGTGATCCCGGCGCAGAGCAAGAACAAGGAAGCGGCCTATGCCTTCATCGAGTGGATGAACTTGTCCGAAGAAGCGTGGAAGATCTTCTCCTCAGAGCGTTATTCCATCCAGTCCGGATACAAGCATATCTGGGAGAAAGATTGGTACATCAACAGCACGAACAGCTTCCTGGGCGGTCAGCGCGACATCGAGTTCTATTCCACGCTGGCGGATACGATTCGCCCGAAACGACTGACTCGCCTCGACAGCATCGCCTATTCGGACATCTGGCTGCCCGGCATCCTGACCGCCTTTGACAACTATACGGAACCGCGGGCAGCTTTGCAGCAGATTGAAGAAGATATCATGACGGTACTCGGACCGGAGATCGAGAAACTGCGCAATGAATTGAGTCAATAAGTTGAGCATTAGAGCACACTGACGATCAACTGATCATTCGGCAGACTCCTGATCGTTAGATCGACCGTATCTCTCCGAAGAGAGTGTCCTAAAATGCTTGAGTTCTTCTTACAGCTGTGCAGGACAGTCTCTTCGGTTTGCTGTTCATTCCCTCATGCGGTTGCGCCCGGCTGTCGACATTCATGAGACGCGCTGTAACACGCATGAATGGCCGGCAGCTGCTGCGGCCCGCATGGAACCTTGAACCCAGGATGAGGATTCAGGTATCTATCCCGCATGACATAGGGGGCCATTCGCCATGTTACGTTTGCTACGCAAGTATGCAGTTTCTATAGCGATGATCGCGCTGCTCACGGCAGGCTTCCTCTTATGGAATGCCTCGCGAGGTTATGATGATCAAGCTATGGCTGACATTCCCATATACGATGACATCGACCTCGGTTCGACCCTTGCAGGGACGGATGTCAGAAGTTTATTGGAGCCGTCTTATCTTAAATATTACGCCCGCATGGCGGAAGAAGGAGCGGTGGACACGGAGGGCGTGGAGATCGTGCTGCCAGCCGTGGAATATGCGGCAATCAGCGATACGGGAACCCGATTGGAACGGGATCTTGGCGGAGAAGCGGGACCTTTCCTGGCGCTGATCGATGAGGACAGTTGGGTGGAGTACAAGGTGGACATTCCGCGGGATGGATTCTATCAGATGGGGATGACCTATTATGCACTCAGCGGCAAGCGCTCCAGCGTGGTGAGGAATGTTCAGATCGACGGGGCATTCCCCTTCTACCAAGCGAAGAAGCTGGAGTTCCCGCGGATGTGGCAAGAGGTCGGAGAACCGTGGTACGACAACCAGGGCAATGAGTTCAACCCCCGCCGCGAAGAGGTGTTCGGATGGCAGTACCGGGACTTCCGCGATGGGGAAGCCAAGGTGTCCGAACCCTTCCGCTTCTATCTGAGCAAAGGAGAGCATACGATTCGCATCCAGGCGGTGCGTGAACCTGCAGCGATCAAATCCCTCCATATCTTCTCGCCGCGCGTGATCCCAACTTATGAGGATGTGCTCGCGCGTTATGAGGAGATGGGCGCGAAGCCGACGAGCGGGTTCTATCAACATTTCCAGATGGAAGATGCGATTCTGCGTTCGGACCCGACGCTGAAGCGCATCGAGGAACGCGAACCGGCGACGGAACCCTTCAACTGGGATGCGATCGTCTTGAACGCCTTCGGCGGGTTGAACTGGAAGCGGGGGACCCAGTGGGCGGAATGGGAGTTTGAAGTGCCGGCGACGGGGCTCTACAACCTCGGCGTCCGCTTCGGGCAATGGTACCTCGACGGGGCGCCGGTGCAGCGGATGGTGACGATCGACGGCGAGCTGCCCTTCCGGGAGATGAACGAGGTCGTCTTCCCCTATAAACAGGCGCTGCAGATCAAGCGATTCGGCACGGAGGAAGAGGATTACTTATTCTATCTGGAAGCGGGCAAGCATCGGCTGCGCATGGAAGTGCAGATCGGCACATTGGGCGAAGTCTTCGAGATGGTCACCGATGTGACGACGGAGATGTCGCTGCTCTCAAGAGAGGTGCTGAAGGTGACGGGAACGAACCCGGATCCGAACAGGGACTGGAAGCTGGAGCAGAATATCCCGAACTTGGTGCCTCGTCTGCATACGATGGCAAGGGCGCTGGATGACGGGATCAAGAAGCTCTATGAATTCGGCTTAGAGAAGAACAGCGCACAGGTGAGCCCGTTGTATGAGGCCCGGGACCGCCTGCTGGACATGGCCGAGAATGTGGAGACGATCCCCGCGCGTCTGCAGGCGCTGAACGATCAGCAGGCCGCCCTTGGCAACTGGATCAACAGCATGGTGAATCAAGCACTGCTGCTTGATTACTTGATCGTCAAGTCCCCGGACATGGACTGGCCGCCGGCCCAGGCCCCGCTGATCGCCCGCGTAGGCACGATGTTCTATGATTTCTTCCGGTCCTTCACGCGGGACTATAACGGCGTGGGGAATGTGTATGATGACGACGAACAGGTGCTGGAAGTCTGGGTGGCCCGCGGCCGCGATTGGGTTGAGATCATCAAGCAGCTGATCGATGAGGACTTCACGCCGACGACGAATATCAAAGTCAATGTGAACACGGTGCCGGCGGGGGAGATGCAGGTGCTGCTGCTCGCTCAGACGGCCAATATCGCTCCGGATGTAGCGCTTGGTGTGGAAGGGGAATATCCGATCGATTTCGCGATCCGGGGCGGGCTGGTGAATCTCAATGAGTTCCCGGATTATGAGGAGGTCGCTCAGCGGTTCCGGCCCGGGGCGCTGATCCCGTACAAGTATAACGGCGGCGACTATGCTCTGCCGGAGAACCAGAACTTCTATATGCTATTCTATCGGATCGATATCATGGAAGAACTCGGTATCACGGAGGATAAGATCCCCGAGACTTGGGATGAAGTCATGGAGATCATCCCGATCCTCCATCAGAACGGCATGGACTTCTATTATCCCCATGCGCCGAACAACACCCAGGCCGCGATCAATGAATTCGCCCCCTTCTTGTTCCAGTACGGCGGGGAGTTCTACCGGGACGGCGGGCGGTATTCCGCTCTGGATTCACAGGAGGCCTTCGAGGCATTTAAAACTTGGACAGGACTGTTCACGAACTATAAGATCGCCAAGCAAGCGGACTTCTACAACCGCTTCCGCACCGGTGAGATGCCGATCGGCGTGGCGGACTACAGCACCTATGTGCTGCTGTCCACGGCGGCGCCGGAGCTGACGGGCTGGTGGAAGATGCTGCCGATGCCCGGCGTGCGGAAAGAGGATGGCAGGATCGATCGTTCTACCGGAGGGATGGCCCAGACGGCGGTGATCTTCAAGGATACGAAGATGAAAGAGGAGGCCTGGCAGTTCCTCAAATGGTGGACGAGTGCGGATGTTCAGGAACGGTTCGGCACGGAGCTTGAATCCCTGCTCGGCGTAGAAGCGAGATGGAATACGGCTAATGTCGAAGCACTGAAACGCCTGCCTTGGCAGCAATCGGACATCGATGCCATCCTCGAGCAATGGGAGTGGTTCCGCGAGCGTGAAGTGGTGTTAGGGGGATATTATACCACCCGCCACATTGCGAATATCTGGAACGAGATCGTGCTGAACGGCAAGCTGCCGCGGGAGGCGATCGAGGAAGGTGTGAAGGAGATCAATAAGGAACTTCGCAAGAAACGGGAAGAATTCGGTCTGGATGACCCGAAGATGCAGGCATCGAGCCGGGAAAGGATGGGTGCATCATGAATACCGAGACGCATACTGCCGCGGCTGAACTTCGCCGTCCCAGGTTTGACCTCGGCCGGAAGCTGGCGGAGATCTGGGCGGATCTGAAGCGGGAATGGGTGTCGTATCTGTTCGTGCTGCCGTTCCTCATCCTGTTCACCTTTTTTATCGTCATTCCGGTCATCGTGTCGATCTATCTCAGCTTCACCTATTACAACATCTTGGAGCCTCCGCGCTGGATCGGGGCTTCCAATTACCGCCTGCTGTTCGTTGATGATGATATCTTCCTGCAGGCGATCGGCACGACGCTGAAGTTCGCTGTGATCACCGGGCCCGTGGGTTACATCCTGTCCTTCCTGCTGGCCTGGCTGATCAGTCAGATCCCGCAGCAATACCGCTTCTTCTACACGCTGTGTTTCTATACACCCTCGATTACGAGCGCGGTGGCGATGGCAGTGGTCTGGCAGTATCTGTTCGCCGGCGACAGCAAGGGGCTGCTGAATTATTTTCTCATGCAGCTTGGTATCTTAGATGAACCTTACTTGTTCTTGCAGAACGTGGATTCCATCGTGCCGGTGATCATCATCGTCTCCCTGTGGATGAGCATGGGGATCGGCTTCCTCGCCTTCTTGGCGGGACTGCAGAATGTGCCCAAGGATCTGTACGAGGCCGGCGCGATCGACGGGGTCAAATACCGCTGGCAGGAGCTGATCTATATCACGATTCCGGCGGTGAAGCCGCAGCTTCTGTTCGGCGCCGTCATGCAGGTGGTATTCTCCTTGCAGGTCTTCGATGTCAGCGTGCAGCTCGTCGGCTTGCCCAGCCCGCTGTACGCAGGTCATACGATTTTGACCCACTTGTACGACTATGCCTTCATCAAATTTGAGATGGGTTATGCTTCGGCCATCGCCGTGGTCTTGTTCCTGATGATGCTCGGACTTAACCGTCTCATCTTCCGCTGGTTGGGGAGGGATTAGGCCATGAATATGAAGAGGATCACCAGAAGGGTGAAGTGGGGCGACGTTTTCCTGTATCTGTTCCTTACGGTGCTTGGATTGCTCATGTTGGCGCCGCTGGTCTATCTGGTGTCCAATGCGTTCAAGCCGATCAATGAGCTGTTCCTGTTCCCGCCGCGCTTCTTCGTGGAGAATCCGACGCTCGTGAACTTCTATCACTTGCTGCTTGTAACGAGCACGTCGACGGTGCCGTTCACACGTTTCATCTTCAACAGCATCGTCGTCACGACGGGCATCGTGCTGGGCGGCGTGTTCATCTCGGCGCTGGCTGCTTATCCGCTGGCGAAACATAAGATGAGGTTCGGTCCGGCGATCTTTAACTTGATCGTCACCTCCCTCATGTTCTCACCGTTGGTGCTGCAGATCCCGCAGTACCTGTTGATCAGTCAGGTCGGTCTGATGAACACGTATCTGGCGATGATCCTGCCCTATCTGGCGGCTCCTGTCGGGATGTTCCTGATGACGCAGTTTCTGAGACAGATCCCGGATGCTCTGCTGGAAGCGGCGCGGATCGACGGCGCATCCGAATGGCGGATCTTCTGGGTGATCATCATGCCGCTTCTGAAACCCGCGATCGCGACATTTGCTTTGTTCTCCTTCATCAATGCTTGGAATGATCCGTATCCGTCCATGGTTTACACGACGAAGGAGCATATGAAATCCCTCCCCGTCGCGGTGCAGACCATCGGCGGCGGAGCCGGCGTGATCGCCAGGGTGGGAACTCTGGCAGCGGCAAGTCTCTTGATGATCATCCCGACGATCCTCGTCTTCATCATCACCCAGCGCATGGTGCTGCAGACCATGGCCCACTCCGGGCTGAAGGAATAGGGGGAAGGACGGGTGAAGGTATCGATGCGAATGGCAAAGCGCAGCGCTGTCCTGCTGCTCATACTGTCTCTCCTGCTCCCTGCAGCGGCTTACGCGGCGAATCCCTATGAAGGGTATATCTACAACAATCTCAATGACGATGTTCGTTCGATCAACGGCTATCTTTACCATGATTCCTGGGACGGACTCGATGGGGAGACGGGGCCTCTGAACGGTCCCGAGGACATCTTCATCGATGCATCGGACCGGCTCTATATCGCCGATACGGGCAATAACCGGATCCTGATGTTGGATGAGGATTTCCACCTCATCCGGGTCTACGGCGATGAGGAAGGGCCGGGCAAGTTAAGCGGCCCGAAGGGGGTATTCGTTACGGAGGACGGTATGGTATACGTGGCGGATACCAACAACAAGCGAATCGCCATCTTCCAACCGGACGGAAGCTTCCTGCGGGAACTTCCGGAACCAGAGAGTCCGTTGCTCGGCGCGAATTTCGTGTATTCACCGGCCAAGCTGATTGTCGATAAGCGGGGGTACCTGTTCGTCGTCAGCAACGGCACGACGAACGGGCTGCTGCAGATCTCGCAGAACGGAGAATTCGAAAGCTACTTCGGCGGCAACCGCGTATCCTTCAACTGGACGAGGCTCCTGCTCAGGTGGTTCGCCACGGAGGAACAACGTGCGCAGATCGTATCCGAACGGCCGCTGGAGATCTCGAACTTGTATCAAGATGAAGAGGGCTTCATCTACACGACAACGATGGGCGGAGAAGTGAATCAGATCAAGCGCCTGTCCCCGGTCGGCGTCGATACGCTGAATCAAGGCGCTGTTTACTACGGGGATTACTATTACTCCGGACCGTTCGATCTGCCGATCTTCGTCGATATCACCGTGGACAGTAAAGGCATCATCACGGCGATTGATCAGAACACGAACAAGGCGTTCCAGTATGACAAACTCGGGAACCTGCTCTTCATCTTCGGCGGAACGGGGGAACAGAACGGCCTGTTCAAGACCGTCAGCGCCATCGATCAGACGTCCGACGGCACGATCTATATCGCCGATTCCTCCCGCCACCGCGTAGACCGGTTCCGTACGACGCCCTTTGGCGCCCTCGTCCATCAGGCGTCCGAGCTGTATGTCGAGGGGCGCTATACCGAGGCAGAGCAGCTGTGGCATGAGGTGCTCAGGTACAACGCCAACTACGATATGGCCTACAATGCGATCGGCAAGGCGTTGTACAAAGCCGAACGCTACAAAGAAGCGATGGAATATTTCCGTCTGGCAAGGAATAAGGCGGAGTATTCTGCCGCCTTCAAGGAATATCGCAAAGAGATGATGCGGGAGCACTTCGAGATCTTGTTCGCTGCAGCGGCGGGACTATTCCTCGTGCTTCGCTTCCTACTGCCGCGGCTGATACGCAGGCTGCGCCGGGCGCTCGGCAACAGAAGCAGGCTTGGAGCGGGGCGATCTGTCCGGCAAGCTGCCCTGACGAAGGAAGGTGAGGCGGGATGAGTGCATGGCGCATGATGCGAAAGGTGCTTCGCCATCCCAATGATTTCTATTATGATCTGCAAGCTCCCGGCATGGCGCGATGGTCCCATGCGATCCTGCTCATCCTGCTGGCCTTCGCCGCACGGATGATCTCGATCTTGGTGACCGGGTATGCCTTTACGACACGGGAAGCGCATGAGATTTCGTTCGTCTATGAGTTTATCTGGATCAGCGTGCCGTGGATCACTTGGTCGGTGTCGAACTGGGCGGTCAGCACGATCTTGGACGGCGAAGGGAAGTTCAAGGAGATCGCCGTTGGCAGCGCATATGCCTTGGTGCCTTATATCGTCTTCATCGTACCCGTGACGATGCTGACGAATCTCTTATCCCTCGATGAGAGCTCTGCCTATGAACTTCTGTTAAGTGCGATCTTCGTGTGGGTCATCCTGCTTATGCTCATCAAAGTGAAAATCCTGCACGATTTTGAGATCGGCAAGGTGTTCTGGATCACGGTGCTGACGCTGATCGGCGTCTTCATCATCTGGTTCGTCGGCATCATCTTATACGGCTTGATCGATGAGTTCGTGCAATTTATCTTCAATCTCTTCCAAGAGATCAACTTCAGGATGTAGAGGGAGGGGTGCGTATTGAGAAGCAAGATTAAGGAATGGCTGGTCTATGGACTCATCGTCGTCCTGCTCCTCGGTTCAAGCAGCATCTATCTGAATGCGATGGAAGGTGAAGCGGATGCAGAGCACGCCTCTAGAGCGGCTGATGCGGCGGCCGAAGCCTCGGCTGAGATTGAGCAGCCTGCTGCATCCGAATCGGCAGAAGCAGCGGCAGACGAGGCATCTATGCAGAGCGAGGACGCGGCGAAGTCAGAGGCATCTGAGGAATCTTCAGGTGCGGATTCGGATGCGGGTGCGGAGACATCGCCCGCAGCAGCAACATCTGCTGCCCATTCCGAGGATGCGCTCCCGGAGCTGACGGAGCCGCTGATTGGCAAGAAGGCGGCGGAAAACGAGCGTTTCGAATTATACGTGGATGAAGCCACGCTGAATGTGCGCATCGTGGACAAACAGACGAAGCGGGAATGGCACGGCGCGCCGCCGATGGATGTGAATACCCCTCCCAACAATGTGAAGTTCGTCCAGGCTCCGGTCCATATCAAATATACGCAGGGGACGGAAACAAGTCAGACGTATTCGCTGCAGGACAGCGAGAATGAGATGACGATGGAGCTGATCGACGGCGGCGTTCGCGCACACTTCACCTTCGCGAACCATGGGATCTCCTTCGCTGTGGAATACGAGCTGACGGAGAAGGGGCTGGCGGCGACGATTCCCTTTGAATCGGTGCAGGAACAAGGGACTTCGCGGCTTGTAAGCATCGAGGTGCTGCCCTTCTTCCATGCAGCGCTGCCTTGGCAGGAAGGAGCGGTATTTGTTCCCGACGGTTCGGGAGCGCTGATGCACATCAAGCCGCAGCGGATGCAGAACTTCAACACGTACTCGGAATATATCTACGGCAGCGATCCGGTCTTCCTGCGCAGTTCGCATGAGATGCTGTATCCCGAGTGGCGGCTGGCGATGAATCCGAAGGAGAAGATCGCGCTGCCCGTATACGGCTTGTATGCAGATGGGACGGGTTTCCTCGGTATCGTGACCGAGGGGGATCATGATGCCAAGATCAACGCGATCCCGGCAGGGATCCGCAATATCCAGCTGTACCGCGTATCGGCGGAGTTTATCTACCGGAATGATGACATCATCTTCATCGGCAACTCCGGCGAGATCCCCCTGTATCAAGGACGGATGATCGGCGGAGACCGCCGCATCGAGTTTATCCTGCTGCAGGATGAGGATGCGCACTATGTCGGCATGGCCGAAGCTTATCGCCAACATCTGATCGAACATCAGGGCCTGGAGCGCTTGGTGGAACCGGAGATGCCGCTGCAGCTGCACATCTTCGCAGGGATCCTGCGCTATGACGTTCTGGGCAAGACCTTCATCCCGATGACGACCTTCGAACAGGTTAAGGCGATGATCGATGAATATCATTCCAGAGGGATCAAGCGCCTCGAGATTACCATCGACGGCTGGACGAAGAACGGGGTGTACGGTACGCAGCCGAAGCATTTCCCGGCAGCCTCCCAGCTGGGCGGTTACAAAGGGCTGGAGGAGTTAGCCGCCTATGCGCAGGAGAGGGGAGTGAAGCTGTACCTGAAGGCCAACTATGTGCGGCCCTTCGAGGATACGGGATCATATAAGGCGAAGCGCGATGCCGTCTACGGGATCAAAAAAGAGCCGCAGGCCAGCTACAACTATTATGTATCCTCGCGTTTTAATAATTTCTCGGAATTGTTCCACCTGCTGAAGCCTAAGCGGGTGTTCGACCATCATATTGCGAAGGAACTGAATCAGTATGTGAAGCTTGACATCAGCGGCGTCCATCTGCAGTACATGGGAGATACCCTGTATTCGGATCAGGATCCGCGAAACTGGACGACGCGGGAAGAGACGAAGCGCATCTGGCTGCAAGTGCTTGACCTGTTCCGCGAGGAGGTCGGCGGCGCGGCGGTGGATTACGGCCATGCTTACGTGCTGGGGCATGTTGACCGCATCGATAAGATTCCGATGGATCACAGTCACTTTACCTATCTTGACGAAGCGGTGCCCTTCTATCAGATTGTCCTGCACGGCTATATTCCTTACTCGGCCGCTCCGACCAACCTCGAAGATGATCCGCGGGTGATGTTCCTGCGCAAGCTGGAGTACGGAGCGATGCCCAGCTATGAGCTGACCTATGAACCGACGCAGCGGTTGCAGCGCACGATGGCCGATGGACTGTTCAGCTCCGAATGGAAGCTGTGGTTCGAATCGTCGATCGAGGAATATCGGAAGCTCATGGAGCTGTATGAAGCGACCTACGATCAGCCGATCACCGCCCATGAGCGCTTGAGCCGCTGGGTGTACCGCACCACTTATGCGAACGGCATCCAAGTGATGGTGAACTACGGTCACAGACCAGCGGAAGCGGACGGCCACCGCATCGATGCTTATGGGTACTTGATCTTGGAAGGAGGCCGATGACGGTGAAGAGGTTCTTCAGACTGAATATGCGGCGGCGCAACGCTGTGGAAGGCTATCTTTTCATCAGCTTATGGATCCTCGGATTCATGCTCTTCATGGCGGTGCCGCTCGGACGTTCCATCTATTATTCCCTGCATCATCTGCAGCCGTCAGGACAGGGATTGATCGCCGAATATGCCGGCGCGTACCATTACATCTCCGCTTTCACGCGGGATGTGAACTTCCTGCCTCTGCTGAGGGATACGGTCGTACAGATGCTGTATTCGGTGCCGCTGATCCTGATCTTCGCGATGTTCAGCGCTCTCTTGCTGAACCAGAAGTTCGTCGGCCGCACCGCCTTCCGCGGGATCTTCTTCCTGCCGGTCATCATCGCCTCCGGAGCGGTTCTGCGGGAACTCTTGGAGCAAGGAGCGGCGCAGATTCCGGTGTTCTCGCAGAGCGATCTGATCTTCGCGCTGAATGATTTCTTCCCGAGATCGATCCTCATCCCGCTGCTTGAGTTTGCAGACCAGCTGCTGCTTGTGATGTGGGATTCCGGCGTGCAGATCCTCATCTTCCTGGCGGGTCTGCAGACGATCTCCCCCGCCCTCTATGAAGCAGCGAAGTGCGACGGGGCGACGGGCTGGGAGAGCTTCTGGAAGATTACCTTCCCGATGATGATGCCGATGATCTTCGTGAACACCTTGTACTCCATCGTGAACTCCTTCACGAATCCGAATAACCATATGATGAACCATATCATCGTGAGGGTATTCGGAACCAACGCGGACTACGGCTATGGGTCGGCGATGGGCTGGATCTACTTCGTGCTGATCTTCATCATCATCGGTTTGATCTTCTTGTTGTTCCGCAAAGGATTGACCAATGCCGAGGAGAGGAGGGGTTAGGATGATCGCGCCGCTGGAGAGAACGATCACGCAGTTCACACACCGGATCGATATTTGGAAGCAGGACCCGAAGGCGAAGCACATCGCTGCTACGCTGCAGAAACGGGGAGCGATCATCGTTCGCAATACTTTGCTGTATCTTTTGCTCTTGAGCTTGTCGTTCATCTTCCTGTATCCGCTGCTGTTCATGGTTTCGCAGTCCTTCATGATGTTCTCGGATATCTCGGATGCGACGGTGCAGTGGATTCCGAAGCAGCTGGATTTCAGCAACTATGCCTTGGCCTTCGAGCACATGAAGTATTGGCAGGGTTTTCGCAACAGTATCTTCATCGCCTTGGGCAGCGCCTTGCTGCAGATGTTCAGCTGTGCGTTGGTCGGATATGGATTCGCCAGATACCGTTTTCCGGGCTACGGCATCTGGATGACGCTGCTCATCTTCACCTTCCTGGTGCCGCCGCAGACGATCGTGGTGCCGCTGTTCATCTTCTATAGCGATCTGGATATGATCAACACTTACCTACCCTTCTTCATCCCGGCTGCTATGGGGCATGGGTTAAGGGGAGCGCTGTTCGTCCTCATCTTCATCCAGTTCTTCCGCAGGTTGCCCGCGGTGTTGGAGGAGGCAGCGAGGATCGACGGTGCGGGGCCCTTCCGCACCTACTTCACGATCATGCTGCCGCTGGCGAAGCCGGCGCTGCTCGTTGTGTTCCTGTTCTCCGTCGTGTGGCATTGGAGCGATGTCTTCTATCCGAGCATCTTCCTGCAAAGTCCGGAACACTATAATCTGTCCCAGCTGCTCGCTAACTTCAACGGCGTGCGGACCGCTTCGATGGCTCAGATGCAGCAGGTGATGTCCGCTTCTGCGGTGATCGGCGGCACATCGAACTTGATGAATCAGATCATGGCAGGCGTCGTCATCACCATCCTGCCGATGCTGATCTTGTATCTGGCTGCCCAGCGGCACTTCGTAGAAAGCGTGGAGCGCACGGGAATCGCCGGCGAATGATGAAGATGCTTAGAGCGACTGATGCTGCATCGGGGTGGTAAGAATCTGGGAGGGAAACGGTATGACGAATCGCAGATTACGAATTGCCGCCGCTTCCGCGGCAGCAATCGTTATCTTGCTCGTCGCGCTGATCATGCTGGCGGTGCGGAATGCTGAGCAAAAGGGAACCCCAGCGGATGCTGCAGAACGGCCGAACGTTCAGGAGCAGCCGGCTGATGAACTGGAGCAAAGAGCGGAGCGGCCGCTGGACGGACCGGCGTATACGATCCGCATCCAGGCAGATGACCGATCCCGGCAGGTGAGTGAGACGCTGTATGGAATCTTCTATGAAGATATCAACTACGCCGGCGACGGCGGGTTGTATGCGGAGATGGTACAGAACCGCTCCTTCGAATTCGGGAACCCGCTCTACAGCTGGCGGCATGTGACGGAAGACGGCGCCGCCGGCAGGGTGACGACCGCCGGCGAAGCACCGCTGAGTGAGAACAATCCCCGCTACCTCGTCATCCAAGCAGAGCTCGGCGGACTAGGCGTATCGAACAGCGGCTACGGAGGCATGTATGTCGAGGCGGGGAAAGCTTATGATCTGACGCTCTACGGCAGGGTGGATCAGGGCGGTGAGCAGCTGCTCGCCGTCTCCTTGCGTGAGCGGGATGATACGGAGATCGGTGCGTGCGAGATCTCGATCGTAAGCGGCGAATGGCAGCAATACGGCTGTACGATCACAGCGGAGGCGACGAGCGAGCAAGCGAAGCTGACCGTCCTGGCAGTGAAGCCCGGCACCGTGTCGCTGGATATGATCTCCCTGTTCCCGCAGCATACATGGAAGGGACGTAAGAACGGGCTGCGCGAGGATCTGGCGCAGATGCTGGCGGATCTGAACCCGAAGTTCCTGCGCTTCCCGGGCGGGTGCATCGTTGAAGGGGGTTCCATCGGGAATCACTACCGCTGGAAAAATACGATCGGCGATGTGGCAGAACGGAAAGTCCAGCCTAACCAATGGGCGCCCAATTACTATCAATCCTTCGGCCTTGGGTTCCATGAATATTTCCTGCTGGCAGAGGATCTCGGTGCAGAGCCGCTGCCGGTCATCTATGCGGGGATCACTTCCTGCCACGGCCAGCCGCCGATGGTGCCGCTCTCTGAGATGCAGGAGTACATCGATCATGCCCTGGATCTGATCGAATATGCGAACGGCGATCCAGAGACGAGCGAATGGGCGGCGAAGCGGGCGGAGAACGGGCATCCAGAGCCCTTCAACCTGAAGTATCTCGCCATCGGCAACGAGCTTTGGGGGACGAACTACTACACCCGCTATAAGATGATCTATGATGCGATCAAGGCGGAGTATCCGGATATCCAGCTGATCTTCAGCGCCGGCGCCTTCCCGAATGATATGGCCTACCATGAAGCTTATGCATGGCTTGCCGGGAACGGGAATCCCGCGGATCTCGTCGATGAGCATATGTATCAAGCGCCGGAATGGTTCCTCAGCCAAGCTGATCGTTATGACAAATTTGATCGCCATGGGCCGAAGGTCTTCGTCGGAGAATATGCGGCGCACGGCGTGGGACGGCGCAACAACATGGAAGCCGCGCTGGCGGAAGCGGCCTTCATGACCGGCCTGGAGCGCAACTCCGACATCGTGGCGATGGCTGCCTATGCCCCGCTGTTCGGCCGTCACGGCTATACCCAGTGGCAGCCGAATCTGATCTGGTTTGATCAATCCCGGGTGTACGGCACGCCGAGCTATTATGTCCAGCATATGTTCAGCAATCATGTCGGCCATTATATCCTGCCCACGGAGATCACAGCGGAACAACCGGTGCCGTCGCCTTCTGCGGTGCGCGGTTCGATCCTGCTCGGCAGCTGGATGACGCAGGTGGAATACGATGACGTGATGGTAACGGATGCGGAAGGAGAAGTGCTGTTCAGCGCGGATTTCTCCGAGGACAACAGCTTAGAGGTTTGGTCGCCGGCGAGCGGCAACTGGCGGGCAGAGAACGGTGTGCTGAAGCAATCCTCGCTGGATGCGGACGTGCGTCTCTACTTGCAGCAAGGTCAGGACTGGAGCGATTACACCCTGTCGCTTCGCGCCAGGAAGACCGGCGGTCATGAGGGGATGCTGATCGGTTTTGCCGTACAGGACCCGGATCACTTCTATTGGTGGAATATCGGCGGCTGGAACAACACGGTCACGGCGGTGGAGAAAGCGACGGGCGGCGTGAAGACCATCGTCAGCCATTCGGTCTCGCAGGGCGTCATCACCGGTCAGTGGTATGATATTCGCGTGGAGATCAGGGGCGGTATGGTGAGATGCTACTTAAACGATGCATTGATCCATGAATGGGAAGAAAGCACGGGCGGCCCCTTGTTCAGTGTCAGCACTTATGATGAGGATGCTTCGGAACTCATCCTGAAAGTCGTCAACGTATCAGCTGAGGATCTGCCCAGCGCGGTGGAGATCGAAGGGAAGGGGAAGATCGCTGCGGCGGGGCGGGCCATCGTCCTGCAAGCCGATCCGGCGGCGGAGAACACTTTAGAACAGCCGGAGAATGTGGTGCCGCAGGAAATCGCCGTCAGCGGTCTGGGAAGCCGGTTTGAGTATGTGTTCCCGGCCCATTCCGTGACTGTCCTGCGGATCCAAAACAGCTATTAAACGTGTAAATGCGAAGCATCGGTTAATGAGCCGGTACGATCGTGTCTAATCGAGGGAACTCCACGTTGGAGTACCCTCGATTTTTTTGTCAAATGATACGGAAGTACAAAAAATGTATTGCCATATTTATTCAAAAGTGATATCATAATGATATAGAAATGATATTCAAATGATGTGATTGGAGGGCTTCATATGACAGAACGCAAACCTGTATTCCTGCTAAACGGATTCCTTGGCATTGTGTTGGTGCTCGCTTTTGCGGGTGTGGGCATTTATTATATGGTCCAAGAAACATTCGTGATCGCTATTCCTCTGCTGGCGATCGCCGTTCTGCTAAGCACCGGTATCACGATGGTCCATCCGAATCAGGCCGTCGTCATGACGTTCTTCGGCCGGTATGTCGGCAGTATTCGGCGTAACGGACTGTGGCTGACCATTCCGTTGACGGAACGGAAGAAGATCTCTCTCCGCGTGCGGAATTTCAACAGCAGCACGCTGAAGGTCAACGACCTGGACGGCAATCCGATCGAGATCGCTGCCGTTGTCGTCTTCCGCGTGACGGATTCGGCGAAGGCGCTGTTCGATGTCGACGATTACCAAACCTATGTTGAGATCCAGAGCGAGACCGCCCTGCGCAATATCGCCAGCCAGTACCCGTATGACGGCTTCGACCGCGAGATCTACTCGCTGCGCGGCCATACAGAGGAGATCGCTGCACGTCTGACGGAGAACGTGCAGGAGCGGCTTAAAGTCGCCGGTGTGGAAGTGCTGGAGGCACGTCTAACGCACCTGGCTTATTCCACGGAGATCGCCGCTGCGATGCTGCAGCGTCAACAGGCCGCTGCGATCGTAGCCGCCCGTCAGACGATCGTGGAAGGTGCGGTGGGCATGGTGGAAGAGGCGATTGCTCAGCTTGAGCGAAAAGGCGTGCTGCCGCTTGATGAGGAACGCAAGGCGAACATGATCAACAACTTGCTTGTCGCCATCGTATCCGATCGGGGAGCGCAGCCGGTCATTAATACAGGAAGCTTGTATTGATGAAGGATTAAGAAGATGTCCAGGAAGAAACAATATCCACTCCGCTTAGATCCGATCGTATACGAGGCGCTGGAGCGCTGGGCAGCGGATGAGTTCCGAAGTGTCAATGCGCACATCGAGTTCTTGCTGCGGGATGCTTTGCGAAGAGCAGGCCGGTTGAAGCCGGATGATGCCCGCCGTCGTGAGCAGTCATAGCCCTTGGCTGGGAGCCCGGAAAGGTGTATTTCGGGCTCCATTTTTGTGTGAATTCGGAAACATCTCCTCCTCCTCTGCATAGGTATTAGTACGTTATGAATACTTCACATTACTGCGAACCCAAGTGCTTGGGAAGGAGGCAGCTATGGATATCTTCGAACGTATCTCTCAGCATCGAGCAGAAGAAGAGAAGCTTCAGTGGACGGGGACGTTTCGTGATTATGTCGAGATCGTTCGCAATAACCCGCGGGTGGCACGGACAGCGCATGCGCGCGTCTACGATATGATAGCTTGGCATGGAATCCGCGAGGAGGACGGCCGCAAGAAGTACCTGTTCTTCGAAGAAGGGATCTTCGGATTAGACAGAACCATTGAGAAGCTGGTGGAGGAATATTTTCATTCCGCTGCTAGAAGGCTGGATGTGCGCAAGCGCATCTTGCTGCTCATGGGTCCGGTGAGCGGCGGGAAGTCCACGATCGTCACGATGCTCAAGCGGGGGCTGGAGCGTTACTCCAGAACCGACGAGGGGGCACTGTATGCGATCAAAGGATGTCCGATGCATGAAGAGCCGCTGCATCTGGTGCCGGCGGAGCTGAGGCCCGAGATCGAGCAAGAGCTGGGAGTGAAGATCGAAGGAAATCTGTGTCCTGCTTGTCAGATGATGTTGGAGACGGAATACGGCGGTGAGATCGAGAACGTTGCCGTGGAACGCATCCTCCTGTCGGAGGATAAGCGCATCGGCATCGGAACCTTCAGCCCCTCCGATCCGAAGTCGCAGGATATCGCTGATCTCACGGGCAGCATCGACTTCTCCACGATCACGGAATACGGCAGCGAATCTGACCCGCGGGCGTACCGCTTCGACGGCGAACTGAACAAGGCGAACCGGGGGGTTATGGAATTCCAGGAGATGCTCAAATGCGATGAGAAGTTTCTATGGAACCTGCTGTCATTAACCCAGGAGGGGAATTTTAAGGCGGGAAGGTTCGCGCTGATCTCGGCTGATGAGCTGATCATCGCCCACACGAACGAAGCGGAGTATCGAGCTTTTATCAGCAACAAGAAGAATGAAGCCCTGCAGTCGCGGATGATCGTCATGCCTATCCCCTACAATCTGCGCGTATCCGAAGAGGAGAAGATCTATGCGAAGTTGATCCAGCAGAGCGATATGCAGCATATTCACATCGCACCGCATACGCTGCGGACGGCGAGCATCTTCTCGATCTTAACACGGCTGAAGGAATCCAAGAAACAAGGCATGGACCTGATCAAGAAGATGCGGATGTATGACGGGGAAGCCGTGGAGGGGTTCAAGGACGCCGATCTTAAAGAGATGCAGCAGGAATATCCCGATGAGGGGATGAGCGGGATCGATCCGCGCTATGTCGTGAACCGCATCTCCAGCGCATTGATCCGGCACGATGCCCCCTGCATCAACGCCCTCGATGTCCTGCGCTCGCTGAAGGATGGATTGGATCAGCACCCGGCCATCACCAAGGAAGACCGGGATCGCTATCTGAACTTCATCGCCATCGCGCGCAAGGAATACGATGAGATCGCGAAGAAGGAAGTGCAGAAGGCCTTTGTCTATTCCTTCGAGGAGTCGGCGAAGACGCTGTTTGAGAATTATGTCGATAACATCGAAGCTTACTGCAACTGGACGAAGATCAAGGACCCGCTGACCGGCGAGGAATTGGATCCTGATGAACGGCTGATGCGATCGATTGAGGAGCAGATCGGCATCTCGGAGAATGCGAAGAAGGCCTTCCGCGAAGAAATCTTGATCCGCATCTCGACTTATTCGCGCAAGGGCAAGAAATTCGATTACAGCAGTCATGAACGGCTGCGGGAAGCGATCGAGAAGAAACTGTTCGCTGACCTGAAAGATATCGTGAAGCTGACAACGACGACGAAGACGCCGAACGAACAGCAGCTGCGGCGGATCAATGAGGTGTCGCAGCAGTTGATCGACGAGCATGGCTATTGTCCCGTATGCGCCAACGAACTGCTGCGATATGTGGGAAGTTTGCTGAACCGTTAAGCCGCCGAGATGCTGACTGTTTAAGCGTTCCGCCAAATATGAACAAAGATGCCTCTAGTCCCCCGCATATAGTAGAAGTGAACAATTAACTATTGACATGCATCACAGTTGATTGTATGATATGTAATGACAATTGAAATGACTTCCAATAAAGGGGAGTAGCTTCCTCAACATAGTCGTCATTACGAACGCTTTAGTTCCGGCTATGTTGGCAACGTAAGTTGTAAGCGAGACCTTTACCCGCGCAGGTAAAGGTCTTTTTTTTGATTTCTTGATGACCTTTACCTTGCGCGTAAGGGTCATTTTTGCATCATGCAGCCCTACATAATCAAGTGCATGAAGAACTCAAGGAAAGGGGAATCTTACATTGACAAGGTGATAACTTTGGTTCCGTACAGAGAGAATAATGATTTAAGATAAAGGGAATGATGGAGGAACTATGGAACTATCGATGATCTTGCAATACGGCTGGACGTTACTCGTCTTAATCGCACTGGAAGGATTATTATCGGCTGACAATGCGCTGGTACTGGCTGTTCTTGCCAAACATCTGCCTGGGCGGCAACAGAAAAAAGCGATCAATCTAGGTCTCATCCTGGCCATGGTCTTTCGCATCGGAGCGATCTTCATCATCTCGTTCCTGTTCCATGTATGGCAGATTCAAGCGATTGGTGCAGCCTATCTGTTGTATATTGCCATTAAGCATCTGCTGAAGAGGGATACCAAAGAAAAAGAAGTCAAGAAAACGAGCTTCCGCATGACCGTCGCGCAGATCGCGCTTGCCGATATCGCCTTTGCCATCGACTCGATCCTGGCAGCCGTCGCTCTGGTCATCGCCCTGCCGGATACACCGATGATGTCGATCGGCGGCATGGACGGAGCGCAGTTCATCGTCATCGTGTTGGGAGCGATCGCGGGGCTGATCGTCATCAAGTTCGCGGCCAGCTTCTTCGTCAAGCTGCTTACACAGCGGCCTGGCCTGGAGACGGCAGCGATGGTGCTGGTCGGTTGGGTCGGGGTGAAGCTGCTCATGCACACCCTTGCTCATCCAGAGGTGCATATCATCGCCCAAGAATTCGTAGAAGGTCCGATCTGGAACACGATCTTCTGGGCTGTTGTAATCGTGATCGCTGCCGCCGGCTGGTTCCTCTCCAAGGAGAAACCGAGGGGCCAAGCAGCCTGACAAAACAGTTTCATCCAACCGGCATTACACTAACAAGACAAGGGGCTGAGCGCGCCGGGAAGCGCCTCAGCCCCTTCATATATGATCAGGTTAGAAACTTGCGGTGGGATTTGGTGCCGTCATAGGAGAAGCAGACCTTCTTCGTCTCCACTTCCGTCTCCAGATGGACCGGCCTTCCCCATAAGCGATAGACATAGGGCAGGGTTTTCTCCACATACCGGATGTCCAACTCGATCCCTTCGTAGCGGTGCACGAGATACAGCTCGCCGCGTTTGCCGTAATCCCCGTTCTCGACGACGATGACCGGGAATCCGCCGTTCACGCGGGAGTAGACGAGCTGATCGCGTACCTTCTCCCAGGATTTGTCCGTGATCGTCCAATCCGGTCCCTTCTTCTCGAAGATGTACAGATCCATCTCCTTCACGAGTTCTTTCGTCAAATAATTGCGAAGAAATGAAATGTCCGAATCGGTCTCGCGGACTTCAAAGATCTTCTCCCGTCCTTGGCCCGGTTTACGTCCGTACCTGCGCTGTTCTTCCTTCGTAGGATGGTCCCAGCGCCTCTCGATATCCTCGAAGATCTTCAAGCCGAGATAGTACGGGTTCAGCGAATGCCGGGAGGGCTGCACGACGCTGGCATGCAGCTTCGCATACTCCACGGTCTCCTCGCTCGTCAGATCCATCTCCCGCATGATGCGCTGATGCCAGTAAGTGGCCCATCCTTCGTTCATGATCTTCGTCTCGATCTGCGGCCAGAAGTACAGCATCTCGTCGCGAAGCATCGTCATGATATCCCGCTGCCAATCGGTCAGCTCCGTTGAATATTCCTGGATGAACCACATGAGATCCTTCTCCGGTCGGGGCGGGAAAGGTTTGGGCGTCTCCTCCAAGCTCTCCTGCTTTTCGGCCGCCTGCTGTTCATCATCGGGGTCCAGCGCCCATAAGTCCTCATAACCGCTGGTTGGCTTAGTCTGTGCCTTCGCAGGCGGCGCGGGCTCGCCCTGAGGATACACCAGGCGGTACGGCTTGATGAGTCCCGGCTCGATATGTTCTTGGATCGCGAGCACCGCATCGAGAAACTTCTCCACGTTCTCCGCGCCGTATTGGATCTCATATTGGCGCATGCGCTCAGCAGTGGCGGACATGCTCTCGATCATCTCGCGGTTGGTCTTAGAGAAGCGGATATTGTTCTTAAAAAAATCCGAGTGAGCCATCACATGGGCGGCGATCATCTTGTTCTGAATCAAGGAATTGCCGTCCAAGAGGAAAGCATAGCAGGGGTTGGAGTTGATGACGAGTTCATAGATCTTGCTTAACCCGTAATCATATTGCAGTTTCATCATATGGAAAGCTTTGCCGAAACTCCAATGGCTGAACCTCGTCGGCATGCCGTAAGCGCCAAAGGTATAGATGATGTCCGCGGGGCAGATTTCATACCGCATCGGATAGAAATCCAGACCAAATCCCTGGGCGATCTCCGTGATCTCGTGGATCGCCCGTTCAAGTTCCTTGATCTCATCAGCGTTCATCGCGTGCACTCCTCCTCATCGCCTAAGCGGTATGGTCTTCGTTGTCACTAATATATTCGCAGGCTGAGGGGTTATGTGCTTTAGGAAAAACCGCGGATGAGAACAACTGCGGCATAAGCGGCATGAGTCAGGTGAAGTTGGCTTAATCGATACCCTTGAAGGTGTATCCCCGTATCTTATCCAGACTGGACCTGGAATTGCCCCGGCTGTCCGGCAAGTTCTTCAGTTCCTCGGATCGGGCTTTGTTGTAGAGATGTCTGAGATAGAAGTTGTTATCTTCCACCAGTTGAACGAGATAGGCTAAGACAAAGTAGATCACGGCAGAGAAGAACGTTAATACCATCGACATTAGACCTATAAACCAACCGTTATAACTGCCGATGAAGAGTCCCGAAAAAAAACCGATGATCAGGATGATCACGCCGATGGTGTTTAGAAGTTTGTTCATATGGGGCTCCCTCCTCCTCTTCTCAGAACTTCTTACACACACAATAATACATTCGTCATATTTTGACAATCCTGTATGATTTTCCTCGCGGAGCGTGGATGTTGCCGGCTCAGGTTAAGGAATAAGGCCAAGTGATTCCTTTTGCAGAAATACCGTATGGTGCAGGAAGCAAAAACATGGCAAAATAACAACATAGCAAAATATCGAGAATCGATTCGAGGGGGGAGCATGGTGCTTGCTGAGTGGATAAGAGAAGCGGAGAATATCGTGATCTTCTCCGGCGCAGGCATGTCCACGGAGAGCGGTCTCCGGGATTTCCGTTCCTTCGACCGCGGGATGTGGAATGACCGCGATCCGATGGAATTGGCTTCGACGACGGCGATGGAGAAGAACCGGGATGAATTCATCCGCTTCTATCAATGGCGGATCCAAGAGATGCTGAAACTTCAGCCAAACCAAGGTCATCGCATCTTGGCGAAGTGGGAAGCCGCGGGGATCGTGAAGGGCATCATCACGCAGAATGTTGAAAACTACCATGAACAGGCCGGAACGAAGAACATCGCCAAGCTGCACGGGGATCTCGGCACCCTTCGCTGTATGGCATGCGGCAGGCGTTATGCCTGTGAGGATTATCTGCCGCCTCTGTCGCGCACAGCTTGCGCCTGCGGCGGTTTCATCAGACCGAATATCGTCCTGTTCGGAGAGATGCTGCCCCAGGAGGCCTTGGAGCTGGCGGAACAGCTGCTGCAGAAGGCGGATCTGTTCCTCGTGCTGGGTTCATCGCTGACCGTAAGTCCTGCGAATCAGTTCCCCGTCCTTGCGAAGCAGCAAGGGGCACACCTCGTCATCGTGAATCGTGAACCGACTCCGCTTGATCCGATGGCCGATCTTACGCTGCATCGCTCCATCGGTGAAGTATTGGGCGAAGCCGACGGGAGTCTGGCAAATAGCAAATCCCGCCTGTGATTCACCTGTGATTCATCCGGATGGTTGATCTGCTCAGGTAAGGTCTCTGTTACTGGGGATGCGGAAAAAGACGTGTGCGCCGCGGCTTCGAATGCGAGCATGACGGAGCCAAAATCAACATAGACGAACGTTCGGAAAATTATGTACAATGACATTGACAAACTTGGTGACAAGAGCTGTTGGTATTAGCAGCAGAAGCCGAACGGACGCACACAGATCAGCAGATGTACCGCCGGCGGCCTACCCTGGCACGAATTCGCGGTGAGCTGTGTACCGCGCTGGTAACAGGCAGGGATAACCAAGGATTGGCGGTGAAGTTCGGCGGGATGACCGCGCTGTAGGGCTGCAGCGGTGCAGCAAGCCAGGGCACCCGGTCCGGCGGGCCAAATCTGGTCTGAAGCGGCGCAGAGGGCGCGAATCTAGACAGGTACAGGAAGTCTGGATATACGATCAGATCCATTAAGTAGGCTGAGATCATGCTGAAGGGGCGGCGCAGCCGATTGAGCCCGCGGATGATCTCTCTGCTCGATGCGATGCCGACTCCATGTCCATAGAAGAGATCATCGGCGAGCATCACCACGTTCACGCCCTGCCATTCCGGTGAAGCGGGATGATGGTCGGGGTTATCGAAGTACAGCACATCACCAGGGAAGGCACGCTCCACGCTTGTTCGCTCTTGGATCAATCCAAGATCACTGTCAAAATTCCAGCTGTAGAGGAGCAAGTTCTGGAAAAGCCGATTGAATTGGACGTCGCCGAGGGCTTCTAGAACGGCTTTGTAATAGACGATCGGGATCGCGGTCGCGCATTCTGTTGCATATAGGTGGCCGTTCCTGAATATATCGCGGATGGCGACCGAGGGGCTGATCCCGGGTTTTAATTGACAGCCGCCCAGCGGCGTCAGCTGCCAATACATGTCGTTGCAGCGGGCCTCCTCGAAGGTGGCAAACACCATCCCGCTGTCATTCAACGCTCTGGCCGCCTGTACAATCTCCGCCCGCAGGATCATCTCGAAGCGAAGATGATGCAGGGAAGCGTAGTCGAAGACGAAGGGGCTGTTTCGCTTCAACTCATAGATCTCTCGCGCCAGCGGCGGCCACGAACTCGTGTCAACGGGCGCCGCTGACCCGGCGATCAAGATCATATCGACCAACTCCTTTTGGCTATCATGATGGTCGCTGCTGGACCTCAGCGCTTTGATTGGAGAAGAAGGTTTTGAGGGCTGTGTAGATTTCCTTTTTTTCGCGTATGATATAGTGGCGGAAGCCCGGATCGTTGATGTGGCGGTATGCGGACATCAACGTGCTGCTGCGGTTGTATTGGTTCACTTCTCCGTAGCCGAACAGGTTGCTGCGTTTGATCAATTCATGGATAAAGCGAACGCAGCGCTCATTGTCCGAAGTTAGATTATCCCCGTCTGAGAAGTGAAAGGGATAGATATTATGGCGGTCAGGCGGGTAGCGGGAATCGATGATCTCGATGGCCTTGGCATAGGCGCTTGAACAGATCGTGCCGCCGCTTTCGCCCCTGGTAAAAAACTCCTCCTCACTCACTTCCTTGGCTTCGGTATGATGGGCGATGAATACGATGTCGACATGTTCGTACTTATGCCTTAAGAACCGCGTCATCCAGAAGAAAAAGCTGCGCGCCACATACTTCTCGAATTGGCCCATCGACCCCGACGTGTCCATCATCGCGATGATCACTGCATTGGAATGGGGTTTGCGGACCTCCGACCACGTCTTGTACCGCAGATCATCCGGCGTAATGGTGAGTGCCGCATGGCCTTCGCGGGCGCGGCGTTTGATTGCCTCCAATAAGGTGCGCTTCTTGTCGATATTCGTCTGGATGCCCTTTTTGCGGATGTCATTGAAGACGATTTCGGTGACCTCCATATCCTGCTGCGGTTTGGGTTTCAGATTGGGCAGCTCCAGATCTTCGAACAGCAGATTCTCGAGCTCCTCGAGATTCACTTCCGCTTCATAATAGTCCAACCCGGGTTGATCACCGGCGGAATCCCCCTTGCCGGGAGCTCTGGAAGCAGAACCATCCGAACCAAGTACATCTCCTACTTTGCTGTCGCCGTCTCCGTGGCCGACATGTTTGCGCTTGTTGTAGTTATAACGGAACTTGAATTCATCCAGGCTGCGGATGGGAACCTTCACGATCTTGCGTCCATCGGACAGGATGATATTCTCCTCCGATATGAGGTCGGGCAGGCTTCGTTTCAGCGCTTCGCGCACTTTCTGTTGGTGACGGGTTTGATCTTGATACCCTTTGCGGTGTAGAGACCAGTCGTCCTTGGATACGACAAACAAAGGTTCTGACATACCGACACCCCCATGGATAGATCGAATATTACCAATAAATATATTCACGATTCAGACGGATATGTGAGCAGATCTTCGGCAGGGATGAGCCTAAATGCTGGAGAGTCAGGACAAGGGTAACGGCCGCAGGATGGATGGGGAAGCCCCGAGTCACCAAGGATGGCGTCTGAGTGTCAATATCGAGTGATCTAATGCGGATTCGGGGACATGGACTAAGGCGCAGCACGCTGTGTGCGAATCACTCGCACGTATTGCCGCGGCAAATAGAGATAAACCTCTTCTTCGTATAACCGTGTCCGCAGCATCCGGGACTGCTTAGGCGCCGGATCCAGCAGATCGCTGAAGGAATGGTTGATGATGAGTCGTTTGCGGGGTTCTTGCAGTTGTCGGCTCGCTGCTGCTCCCCAAGCGAGCAGTACGGCGAACAGGATGAGGCAGCAGACGGCTTTGCGGAGAAGGGATTGGCTGGCTGCTGTCGGTTCCTTAATCAATTGATATTCACTTCCAATAAATATAGTCGTTGGCCGAATTGCTTACTCCATTCATAATCTCGTCAAAAACTTGTTTCCATATACCGACCAATGTTAAAGTTAATAATGGCTGTTTTTGCAATCATATAGATTTAGTCAACCCCCACGAACCCTCAGTGAGTTCTTATTCATGAAACACTACTTTCAAAAATAATTTAATAATCCAATCCGTGTTCCATGTGTTGGTAGGAAACGCACAAGCTCAAAGTACTAGTTCGTCGTGTGAAACGGAGGTTGTCAGATGGTCTTGCTTCATATAGCAATACTCCTGCCATTCGCTTATGCTGTACTCGTACCTTTGCTCTACAAATCGATCAAACGCATCCACACCGGATGGTTTGTTCTTCCTATTCCCGTTTTATTATTTCTGCTAATTTCTTCACATTTAGGAGATGTTCGCCAAGGGATCATCTCTTCCTATTCATGGCCTTGGATTCCTTCCCTCGGATTGGAATTTACCGTGTATGCGGATGGTCTCAGCATCTTGTTCGCAATGCTCATCACGGGAATCGGCAGTCTGGTCATCCTGTATTCGATCTTCTACCTGTCCAAGACGAAGGAAGCGATTCACCAATTCTACGTCTATCTGCTGATGTTCATGGGAGCGATGCTCGGCGTCGTATTATCCGATAACCTGATCGTCCTCTACGGGTTCTGGGAATTAACCAGCATCTCATCCTTCCTGTTGATTGCGTTCTGGTACGAACGTGAAAAATCCCGCTACGGCGCGCTGAAATCGATGCTGATCACAATGTTCGGCGGACTGGCTATGCTCGCGGGCTTCGTTATGCTGTACGGCATGACAGGCACCTTCAGCATCCGCGGGATCATCGCTGATGCGGCAGCAGTTACAGGTCATGCGTGGTTTTTGCCTGCATTGATCCTGATCCTGCTCGGTGCTTTTACAAAGTCAGCCCAGTTTCCATTCCACATCTGGCTGCCCGATGCGATGGAAGCGCCAACTCCTGTCAGCGCTTATCTTCACTCAGCCACCATGGTCAAGGCAGGGATCTACCTGGCGGCGCGCTTAACCCCGGTATTCGGCGGTACAGCGGAATGGTTCTGGCTCATCATGAGCTTCGGTTTGATCACGCTGTTCTGGGGCTCGATCTCAGCGGTGAAACAAACGGACCTGAAAGCAATACTTGCTTACTCGACGGTCAGCCAGCTTGGACTGATCATGAGCTTGATCGGAATCGGCTCCGCTGCGCTTTACTACGGGTATGGAACAACATCGCAGCCCTATGTCGCAGCGATGACTGCCGCGGTCTTCCATCTCATCAACCATGCAACCTTTAAGGGTTCGCTGTTCATGGTTACGGGGATCGTCGATCTGGAAACCGGCACCAGGGATATCAGACGTTTAGGCGGTCTCGCTTCGCTGATGCCGATCACCTTCACCTTTGCGATCATCGGCGCCTTCTCGATGGCGGGGATCCCGCCGTTTAACGGCTTCCTCAGCAAGGAGATGTTCTTCAGCGGTGTGCTGAATGCCGCACGGATGGATATCTTCATTATGGGTACCTGGGGGGTTCTCATCCCAGTTATCGCCTGGATCGCGAGCGTGTTTACCTTTATCTACAGCTTCATCTTCGTGTTCCATACGTTCACCGGCAAGCGCAAGGCGGGAGAGTTGCCGAAGGTTCCCCGCGAGGCGCCGCTGGGCATGTTGATTCCGCCGGCGGTGCTGGCCTCGCTCGTCGTGATCTTCGGACTGTTCCCGAATCTCGTATCCGTCAGTCTGATCGAACCGGCATTGGCTTCGATCTTCCCGCAGTTCGTCATGCCTGGGGAACAATTCGGGGTTCATATCACGCACTGGCACGGACCGACGACGGAGGTGCTCATGACGATCGGCGTCGTGGTGATCGGAGGTTTGCTGTTTTGGCAATTTCGCCGTTGGCAGGGCTTGTACGGAAGGCTGCCGAAGAAGCTCTCCTTAAATGCGCTCTATGACGGCGGTCTGCGCGGGCTGGATCGATTCTCCGCACGGGTTACGCGCGGCTACATGACCGGATCGGTGCGGGACTATCTGGTCTATATCTTCGGCTTCATGATCGCTGTTGTCGGATATATGTTGTTCCGTACGGATGCCCTCCGCTATATCGGTCAGGGCAGCTATGCCGAGATCACGATCTATGATGCAGCGCTGGCAGCCGTTGTGATGGCCGCAGCGATCGCTTCGCTCTTCGCTCGCGAACGCATCGCCCTCATCATCTTCACAGGCTCCGTCGGCTATCTGGTGTCCCTGTTCTTCGTCCTGTTCAGAGCGCCGGACTTAGCGTTGACACAGATGGTCGTGGAGACCGTGTCCGTCGCCTTGTTCCTGCTCTGTTTCTACCATCTGCCTAAGCTCAAGCAGGAAGTGTCATCCAGGCGCGTTCGCATCGGCAACTTGCTCATCTCCATAGGCGTCGGTCTGATCGTGACGCTCACCGCGCTTGCGGCGAGCGGCGCCCGCTTGTTCGACTCGGTCTCGGAATTCTATGTGCAGAACAGCTTTGAACTCGGCGGCGGGCACAATATCGTGAACGTCATTCTGGTTGACTTCCGAGGTTTCGATACGATGCTGGAGATCACGGTGCTGGGCATCGCCTCTCTCGGCATCTTCACGATGATCAAACTGCGCGCAGAGATGTTGAATCCGCCGGCGGCCCTCAGAGGTGCTCTGCATAAGCGAGGCGAAAGAGCGGCATCCAATACTTCCGATACAGATACGGCGAAGAGGAGGAGAAACCATGCGGGGCAATGATGTGATCGTTCGCACGGGATCCAAATGGCTGTCCTTTATCATCATCATGTTTTCTTTTTTCATCTTCATGTCAGGCCATAATAATCCCGGCGGCGGCTTTATCGGCGGATTGATGGCTGCCGGGGCGCTCGTCCTGGTGGCCGTAGCCTTCGGCACGAAGGTGCTGTACAGGCTGCTGCCGCTCAACTATCGGCTCGTCACAGCCGCCGGCTTGCTGATCGCTGTGTTGACGGGGGTCGGTTCCTTTATCTTCGATGTGCCGTTCCTGACGCATACTTTCGGCATCTATCACTTGCCTATCCTCGGGGAGACGGAACTTGCGACGGCAACGCTGTTCGACCTTGGGGTCTATCTGACCGTCGTCGGCGTAACGATGACGATCATCTTAACGATCGGGGAGGATGTGTAGATGGAGATTCTCATGTCGATAGTCATTGGCGTATTGTTCATGACGGGAACCTATCTGGTGCTGAGCCGCAATACCCTGCGGATCATCCTGGGATGCTCGCTTATGACGCATGGGCTCCATCTGCTGATCATGACGATGGCAGGACTGAAGACGGGGGCTGCGCCCATCCTGAATGAGGATACAACGGCTTATACGGATCCGCTGCCGCAGGCGCTCATCCTCACCTCGATCGTCATCAGCTTTGGAGTGACGGCGTTCTATCTGGTACTTGCATACCGATCTTATAAGGAACTTAATACGGATGATATGGAACAGTTGAGGGGACAAGAAGATGAGTAATAACTTAATCGTACTGCCACTCCTTATTCCGCTTCTAACAGGTATCGTACTTATATTTATCAATAGACACCGCAAGCTCGTCCGCTGGGTGAGCGGCGTCAGCTCGATCATCAATATCTTCATCGCCGCATCCGTTGTGCAGAATGTCCGCCTGGACGGCGTTCAGATCCTGAACATGAGCGGCTGGGAAGCTCCCTTCGGGATTACCTTCACCGCAGATATGTTTGCGACACTGCTTGTCCTGACCACGGCACTCATCGGTGCTGCATGTATCTTCTATTCGTTCTATACGATTGAGGAGCAGCGGGAGCGGCACTATTATTACGCTTTGGTGCAATTCCTGCTGGTCGGTGTGATCGGTTCCTTCTTAACGGGAGATATCTTCAACTTATTCGTCTGCTTCGAAGTCATGCTGGTCGCTTCCTACGGACTCATCGTAATCGGAGGCGAGAAGAGACAGCTGCGCGAATCGCTCAAATACGTTCTGATCAATGTGCTCTCTTCGACTTTATTTGTAACAGCGATTGCATATCTCTATGGTTCCGTCGGTACACTGAATATGGCTCATCTGTCGCAGCGGGTAGCGGAGGTTAGTCAGGGCGGTATCCTGACGGTGATCGCGATCCTTCTCTTGATCGTGTTCGCGCTGAAAGCAGGTCTCATCCTGTACTTCTGGCTGCCGGGCTCCTATCAGGTGCCGCCCGCAGCGATCGTTGCCTTGTTCGGCGGGCTGCTTACGAAGGTCGGCGTCTATGCCATCGTACGCACATTCACGCTGATTTTCTATCACGATCCAGGCATTACCCATACTATGATTGCTTGGATGAGCGGCCTGACGATGGTCTTCGGTGCGATCGGAGCTCTTGCTTACCGTGATGTAAACCGGATCTTGATCTTCAATATCGTGATTTCGATCGGTTTCCTCGGCTTCGGATTGTCCACGGCGACGGAAGCGGGACAGAGCGGCGTGATCTATTATCTGCTGCATGACATGATCGCTAAGACGCTCATCTTCATGCTGGCCGGACTCCTGATCAAGGCTGCGGGAACGGAGGATACGCGTCAGATGAGCGGCTGGATTCGACGCCATCCTGCGCTCGGCTGGATGTTCTTCGTCACGGCGCTGGCGATTATCGGCGTGCCTCCGCTGAGCGGTTTCGTCGGCAAGCTGTTGATCGTGGAAGGCGGATTGGCGGCCGAGCAATATCTGCTGACGGGGATCGGTCTGGCAAGCAGTCTATTCGTCATCCTTTCCCTGGTGCGAATCTTCATGAATGCTTTCTGGGGAGAGGAACAGGAGATTCACGAATCCGCCGTACAACCATCCAAGAAGGCTTTGGTGCCTGGGGCCGCCCTCTTGATCTTGCTGGTTTTCATCGGGCTCGGTGCAGAACTGCTGCATCCTTATATTGATCAAGCCGGAGATGTGCTGTTGAATCCGCAACTGTACATCGATGCGGTACTGAAGGAGTAGATGGAACATGGCGCGACAGATCGTACTGAATTTTCTATTGGCTTTCGTCTGGATGTTCCTGAACAGCGACTGGACTTTGGCCGGCTTATTCATCGGCTACGTCGTCGGTATCTTGCCGCTGGTTGTGTTTCGCAGATTCTTCGATCAGCCTCTCTATTTGAGGAAGGTCTGGGCCTGCATCAGATTATTCTACGTATTCATGAAGTTGATGATCATATCGAATATCGATGTGCTTCGTCACCTGTTTCGCCGTAAACTGGCTATTCGTCCAGGGATCGTGGCATTGAAGACGACGATGAAGACGGATCTGGAGATCACGCTGTTTACCAACATGATCACCTTGACACCGGGCACGGTGGCGATTGAAGTCTCCTTGGACAAGAGCACGGTCTATATCCATGCTATGGATATCGATGATGCGGAGAAGTTGGCAACCGATCTCAAAAACAGTCTGGAAAGAGCCATAATGGGGGTGACACGTTAGATGATGGAAATGGTACTGTACACCGCTATGGTCATCATCACCATCGCTGTATTGGGGATTTTCGTCCGCATCATAAAGGGACCCTATCCTCCAGACCGCATCCTTGGCCTCGACGCGATCGGCACGAATCTGATTGCGCTCATTGCGATCTGGTCGATGATCTCACGGACTTATGTCTATCTGGATCTCATGCTGCTGATCGGCGTCATGTCGTTCATAGGGACGGTCGCGTTTGCAAGATTCCTGGAGAGAGGGGTGGCCATCGAATATGACCCAAATCATGAAAACAACGGGTGACTGGATCGTCATCATCTTCATCCTCAGCGGTGCTATGATCAGTTTGTTCGGAAGTATAGGAATCTTGCGTTTCCCGGATTACTACAACAGGAATCACGCGGCAAGCAAGACTACCACCCTTGGAGTGCTGCTTACCCTGTTCGGTGCATTTTTGTATTTTCTATTCGAGACAGGCCATTCTGATTGGCGATTGATCTTAGCTATGATCTTTCTCTTCCTCGCTTCTCCCATCGGCAGTCATATGCTTGCCCGTTCTGCTTATCGAAGCGGAGTTCCTATGTGGGAGCACAGCGTGCATGATGTGTTGTACGATTATGTCCATGCAGAAGAACTGGAAGCACAGAAGGAGCAGCAGGATGGGCAAGCCAAGGAAACGGTGGAAACCTAATGCTCGGTCCTCTGTGGAGGTGTTAAGGGATGTTTAGAACCTATATCACGATCGGCGGCATCCTCGGCATGCTGTCGGTCGCCCTCGGTGCGTTCGGCGCACATACCCTGGAGAGGTTCCTGTCAGAACAAGCGCTCGACACGTATCACACCGGTGTGGAATATCAGATGATCCATGCCATCGCCCTGGTGCTGACAGCCGTCCTCAGCAGCCATTCGGCGATCGATTCGCACCGCATCAAGTGGGCAGGGGTGCTGTTTACGGCAGGCGTTGTATTGTTCTCCGGCAGCTTGTATGCGGTAAGTCTGACGGGGATCGGCTCCTTCGGGATGATCGCACCCTTCGGCGGTTTCAGTTTCATCCTGGGCTGGCTGATGCTGGTGCTGTCGATCTGGCCGGCGAAGAAGCAGCGTTCATGAAACCTTTCATGATGATCAGCAGGAAAAGTGTCGCTTTATGGCGAATAGTGTTAGGGTTTATCCTGCGGTTTTCAACCTGTGCGCCTATGCATCAGGTGAATGCTCCGGGGAAGACGGAGCAAGACTAATGATGAATTCCGACGCAGGAAGGTCATTCCATGATAACAAGAAGTTGTGCGGCAATCTTGCCGTCGACCAAAGGAGAACCCATGAGATTATTGCAGATATTAAGATCGGTTATCCTGTTCCATATGATCATCACGATCCTTGCCGCTTGTGCGTATACACCTCAGCGAGCGGGTGACCGCTATGCGGATCAAGCGGTGCTGTGGCTCTATACTTCAGGAAGCGAAGAGGATTCGAAGGATCGATCCTCTTTTTCTTTGTATATGAAAGTGCCGGGGCAAGCAGCGCAGCTGATCGCTGAGCACGTCCTTCCAGGCAGCCATCGTATCTATGAAAGCCATGTGCTGTTCATGGATGAAGATGCCGGTTTATATTATGCATCCCCCGATCAGCAGCCCTACAAAATAATGGATGGAATCCAAGCTTACGTCTACGGTTTCATCGATCAGGGAAGGCGGATCTTCGCGCTTACAGAGAAGCAGGAGTTGATCCTGAAGACCTTCGGCGCTTCGGAACGCATCTTGGCGGATCAGATCTCGCACGTCGTGCCGCTGCCGGATCGTATCATCGCCCTTCGTGAGGATGGTTCGGTGTACGCTTATGACCACACAGGAGAGGGGCAGCTGCTTGCAGAAGGGGCCGTATCCGTGTCGGCTGCCTCCGATCCAGGCTATGCCGCTGATCCCGCTTATGTCTATATTCAGCGCGTGGAGGATGGCCTCATCACGGACGGCGAGGAGACGATCTTCCGCATCCCTTCCGGGTTGGAGGGAGCAGCCGCTGTGATAGACGGCGGAGAGAGGCTGCTGTATCTGAACCGCTATGTTCCCGAACAAGGCACAGGTTCACTCATGCTATGGGATCGCGGCGGTGAAGTCCGCCAGCTGGCTGAACAGGCGGGCGACTACTTCTGGGATGAAAGCCGCCGCCGGATCTGGTATCTCTCTGATGAATACCTGCATGTCTATGATCTGAATGCCGAGTTCTCCAAACAAGCCGCCGGACCCGTCCGCCACTATGCCGTATCCCCGTTAAGCGGCGCTGTTGCTGCCGTGCTGGCAGATGGGAAGCTGGTGACCATAACAAGCGGCGAGCAAGACAGCCGTTGTGACGGTGCGGCAGCCCCCGCGGAGCCTGTTGTTGTCCAAACGGAGGAAGAGGTGCGGTGGGTTGGATACTATGGCGAGCAGTTGGTCTATACGACTTCCTCTGGACAGACGCTTCTTCATACAACGGAAGGCAGTGAACTCCTTGCGAGATTCAGCCATTGGCTCTATGATGACCGTTACCTCATCGGTATGCATGAGGGGCGGATCACCGCTTGGGACCAGGAATCTCGCTCTACGATGCTGCTGAATGATGCCCACTCGTATGATTGGATCTATTACGGCGAAAGGCTGCTTGCCGAGGTCGCGCTGCGGATCGCTGATGTCGCTGGAACGTGGCTGGATGAGGATGGCATGCGCCTCGTCATTCGAGGGCTGGGCAGCAAGCGGGGATCGATGCAGTTCGGTGATGGAGAAGCCGGTTATTTTACCGTGCGGTATGCTGCCAGGGATCACTTGCTGATTCGGCTCGCCGGCCGCCCAGAGGATCTCTATCTCTCCCTTCTCGGCGATGAGCATCTCGTGCTCACCGCTGCAGACGGTACAGAGCGTATATATAAGCGCGCAGTTAAGTGAGATTCACTTCGCTGCGCGCTTTTGGTTTTATGATGAGATGATAAAATCATCGATTTCATTCATATTGACGATATGCACTTGTTTGTCATCGACATGGTAAACAGCAAGATTACGGGATTCTTCGTCGAAATTTAAGATCTTGCACGGAATGTTCATCTGGACACCGCGGCCTTTGACGATGGATAGACGAACTAGTTTACCATGAATTCGTGCCTCCTCGATCATGTTCACCATGTGACTGTAACTTTCGCTTCTGATGTTCTGATCGCTCATCATGTGTATCCTCCAACTGTATCCTCCAAATGGGGCAGATTTTGTACGTGAGAAAAGAACTAAGTACAGTCGACCGGCTTGGCAAGGCGCGGACTGAACTTATCTGAAAGAGAATAAGCATAGAGTATTATATCTATTGCACGAGCGGATATTCAAGCGTCGTCTACACGATCGGCAAATTCCTCTCATATGCTACATTAATCATGCAGGAGAGGGTGATGATCAAGATGATCCGAATGGAGCCGATCGCGCTGGATGACGGGATCGTGCTCGGCATCGAAGTGAAACTTCCCAAGACGAATCTTGTGATGATCACAACGGATAAAGGTTATATCATGTGCGGAGCACTTGATGTAGATCTCCTCAACAGCAGGCTGCGTGAACGTGGAATCATCGCAGCTAGAGCTGCCGGTGTTCGCACTTGGGAAGATCTCTTGGATAGTCCTCTAAGTGATGTGACGTTCGAAGCGGAGAGACTCGGTATACACAGCGGAATGAAAGGGAGGGATGCGCTGAGGTTGATGCGTTAGAAGGTTAGCGATGGTGAAGGCAATGCTTTGGAGATGCCGGGCATTGCCTTCTGTTATGACCTCAGGATTCGAACAGTTTGCGCAGGTTCTCTTCGTAAGGGGCTTTGACGATCCCTTTCTCCGTGATGATCGCTGTTACATATTCATGGGGGGTCACATCAAAGGCGGGATTGAACACTTTCACCCCTTGCGGTGCTGTCCGTTTGCCAAACCCTTCTGTGACTTCTTGCTCCGGCCTTTCTTCAATTGGAATATGGGAGCCGTCCGGTGTGTTCAGATCGATCGTAGACAGCGGACAAGCAACGTAGAATGGAATGCCGTGGGCACGTGCGAGCACCGCAAGGGAATAGGTGCCGATCTTGTTGGCGACATCGCCGTTGGCAGCTACGCGGTCCGTGCCGACGATGACCGCTTGCACCCAGCCTTTGCTCATCACATAACCTGCCATGTTGTCGGTGATCAACGTGACATCGATGCCGGCTTGCATCAGTTCGAAGGCAGTAAGCCGCGCACCTTGCAGTACAGGCCTTGTCTCATCGGCGTAAACCTTGAGATTCCAGCCGCGTTCTTTCGCTAGATAGAGCGGGGCCAGCGCCGTGCCATACTTGGCGGTGGCCAGTCCTCCAGCGTTGCAATGGGTGAGGATGCCCATGTTGTCTTGAAGCAAGGTCAGCGCGTGTTCACCGATGAGCCGATTGGTCTCCTCGTCCTCCTGAAAGATCTTGTGAGCTTCTTCCAGCAGAGCAGAGCGGAACGCTTCGGCGTCCGCGGAGCTGGCGGCCAAGTTATCTGCTAATCGAACCATCCGATCGATGGCCCAGAACAGGTTAACGGCAGTCGGCCGGGATGTGGCCATATAATCGCCGATGCGCCTGACTTCCTGTGCCAGACGTGCAGGATCTTCTTCCCGATCACGGATGCCGAGATAGATGCCGTATGCGGCGGCGATGCCGATGGCGGGGGCGCCTCGTACGGCCAGTTCGCGGATCGCTTCCCATACTTGTTCCGGCGTTGTAAGCTCCAGATACCGGATCTCTTCGGGCAGCAGCCGCTGGTCTAAGAGTTCCAGGCGGTCACCTGCCCAGCGAACGGATTGCAGGCCGTGGTCGTCATGGCGGGAACTCGATATGGTCATGTTGTTAGGCCTCCTCTATGGACATGTATAAACATTGGTTCAGTCTTTTCGAAGCGGTTAACGTTCTTAGTATAGCCGATTCTGTTCGGCGGGAACAGCCTTGTTTCATTCGTCTCCGTCTTGTAGTATAATGGTAATTGCATTAAAAGCTGCATACTATGGGTGTGGTTATAATTTCATAATCAGGGAGAAAGAAGCACAAAGCAGTGGTAATTTCTGTTTTGCAAGAAATTAACCACCATATTTTTTGCTTATTAGACAATTAGAAGTCTATAATGAAAAATAAATGTTGAGAATCAATGAGAATCAGTTTAGAATAATTCTAAAATATATTTTTTGTGGAGGGACTTCACATGAGCAAACCAACTTTTAAGATAGTCGGCCTTAAGGCTTCTGTTGAAGGTAAAGAAATTCTCAAGGGTGTCGACCTGGAGGTTAAGGGTGGAGAAGTACATGCGGTCATGGGACCGAACGGTACTGGTAAGAGTACTCTAGCTTCTGCGATCATGGGTCACCCGAAGTATGAGGTTACGGAAGGACAAGTTCTGCTGAACGGCGAGGATGTCCTGGAGATGGAAGTCGATGAGCGTGCACGTGCCGGTATCTTCCTGGCAATGCAGTATCCGAGTGAGATCTCCGGCGTGACCAATGCTGACTTCATGAGAAGTGCGATCAATGCCAAGCGCGGTGAAGGCAATGAGATCTCACTGATCAAGTTCATCCGCATGATGGAAGAGAAGATGAAGGCGCTGGAGATCGATCCGCAATTCATGCACCGCTATCTGAATGAAGGATTCTCGGGCGGTGAGAAGAAGCGCAACGAGATCCTCCAGATGCTCATGCTTGAACCAAGCATCTGCATTCTAGACGAGATCGACTCCGGTCTGGATATCGACGCGTTGAAGGTTGTATCCGAAGCGGTGAACAGCATGCGCAGCGAAGACCGCGGCTTCCTCATCATCACCCACTATCAACGTCTCCTGAATTACATCAAGCCCGACTTTGTCCATGTGATGATGCAGGGCAGAATCGTGAAGTCCGGCGGTCCGGAACTGGCGGAGCGCTTGGAAGCCGAAGGATATGACTGGATTAAGGAAGAGCTCGGCATCGTAGACGAGACTGTGGGCCAAGAGGAAGAGGAATTTAAGGTTCCGATGAATACGACGGCACCTCGCTTCTCGTAATGGAGCGACCTAGAAGACTTAGAGGAGGAAGGATACGATGACGACACTTAATGCAGCTCTTCCGGTCGGCCGTGATTCACTCCAAGCTTTGTCCAAGAACAGACAGGAGCCTGCTTGGCTTACAGAGCTTCGGCTTAAGGCTTTGGATCTTGCCGGTACGCTGGATCTGCCGAAACTGGAGAAGACCCGGATCGACCGTTGGAATATCGACTCATATGGTGAATATAAAGAGATCAACGAGGTAGAATCGCTGGATGACCTGCCAGCAGAGATCAGCGGCCTGATCTCTCAGGATTCGACGAAGAGCGGACTGCTGATCCAGCGCAATTCCGGGGTGGTCTACACAAGCTTAAGCGATGAGCTCAAGCAGAAAGGGGTCATCCTGACGGACCTGGAGACAGCCGCACGCGAGCACGAAGACCTGGTCAAGCCGTATCTGATGCAAGCGGTGAAGATGGATGAGCATCGCTTAGCCGCTCTGCATGCCGCGCTGTGGTGCGGAGGCTTGTTCTTATACGTGCCTAAGAATGTAACGATCGAAGATCCGATCCAAGCGTTGTTCCTCTCGGACGACGCGGAGGCATTGTTCGCACCGCATGTTCTGATCGTAGCGGATGAGAACAGCTCGGTGACCTATGTAGATAACTATGTTTCCGGTACATCGACGGGCGCCGTGATGCACAACGGCATCGCGGAAGTATTCGCGAAGAACGGTGCTGCGGTGCGCTTCGCTTCGATCCATAACTTCAATGATCAAGCGACGGACGTCACCTATCGCCGGGCCGTCCTGGAGAACGACGCGCGCATCGAATGGATCATCGGTGAGCTGAACTATGGGGATGCGGTATCGGATACGAATTCGATCCTCCGCGGCAACGGCTCGATGTCCTATGCGAAGGTGATCTGTGTCGGTACGGACGATCAGCGCCTGAATATCACGACCCGTGCGACGCACTTCGGCAAGTCTTCGGACAGCGATATGATCACCCGCGCTGTGATGCGAGATGAAGCTACGGCGATCATCAACGGCATCACGAAGATCGAGCACGGAGCGACCCATTGCAACGGCGAACAGACGGAACGCATCCTGATGCTCAGCCCGAAGGCGCGCGGCGATGCGAACCCGATCCTCTTGATCGACGAGGACGAGGTTACCGCTGGACACGCAGCGAGCGTTGGTCAAGTGAACAAGGAACAAGTATACTACCTGATGTCCCGCGGTTTGACCAAGGATGAAGCGGAGAAACTGATCATCTATGGATTCTTGGAGCCGGTTGTTACCCTGATCCCGATCAAGGCGGTGGAAGAACAGCTCAAGGATCTGGTCGAAAGGAAACTCGGTCGATGAACGCATCGATTCGCGAACAGTTTCCCATCTTGCATCAAGAGATCAATGGACATCCGCTGGTTTATCTGGACAATGCCGCCACCTCACAGAAACCGCTCGCGGTGATCGAGGCGATCACGAAATATTACAAGCTGGACAACTCCAACGTTCACCGCGGCGTCCATACCCTCGGTTCGCGGGCGACGGATGCTTATGAGGGAGCTCGCGAGCGGGTGGCGCGCTTCCTGAATGCGAGATCCGCGCAGGAGATCGTCTTCACAAGGGGGACGACGACGGCGCTCAACTTGGTGGCGATGAGCTATGGACGCGCGGTTTGCGGTGAAGGCGATGAGATCGTCATCACGCCGATGGAACATCACAGCAACATGATCCCTTGGCAGCAAGTGGCTAAGGAGACGGGAGCGACGCTGAAGTACATCCCGCTGCAAGAGGATGGGACGATCTCGCTCAGCGATGTGGAAGAGACGATCACCAGCCGGACGAAGATCGTCTCCGTCACCCATGTGTCCAATGTACTTGGCGTGACCAACCCGGTTAAGGAGATCGCGAAGATCGCCCACAGGAACGGCGCCGTGATCGTGGTCGACGGGGCGCAGAGCGCTCCTCACATGAAGGTGGATGTTCAGGATCTCGATTGTGATTTCTTCGCTTTTTCCGGTCACAAGATGTGCGGGCCGACGGGCATCGGGGCACTGTATGGAAAGATGGAACTGCTCGAGCGCATGGAGCCGATCGAATTCGGCGGCGAGATGATCGACCATGTCGATCTCCAATCCTCGACATGGAAGGAAGTGCCGTGGCGCTTCGAAGGCGGAACGCCGATTATCGCTGGTGCTGTAGGATTAGCTGCGGCGATCGATTTCCTCGAGGAGATCGGCTTGGATCGCATCCATGAGCACGGGAAACAGCTCACCGCCTATGCGGTAGAACGCCTGCAGGAGATCGAAGGGCTGACCATCTACGGCCCCCTCCAAGAGCGGGCGGGTCTCGTCACCTTCAATCTGCAGGATATTCATCCGCACGATGTAGCGACGGTGTTGGACTCCTACGGTATCGCGATACGAGCCGGCCATCACTGCTGTCAGCCGCTCATGCGATGGCTCAAGGCCTCTTCCACGGCGAGAGCGAGCTTCTATCTGTACAACACCAAGGATGACATCGACCGTTTGGCCGAAGGCCTGATCAAGCCAAAGGAGTATTTCGACTATGCAATTGGATGATCTATATCGCAGGGTCATCATGGACCATTACAAGAATCCGCGCAACCGAGGCCAGTTCGAGAACGACTCCGTGCATGTCGATTTGAACAATCCGACGTGCGGCGACCGCATCACACTCCAGCTAAAGTTGCAAGATGGTGTTGTAGAAGCGGCAAAGTTCCTCGGCGAAGGCTGCTCGATCAGCATGGCATCGGCCTCGATGATGACCGAGGCGATCAAGGGCAAGAGCTTAGATGAAGCATTGCAGATGGCAGACCAATTCTCAGCGTTGATGCAAGGTGAGCCGGCTGAGTTTGAATATGAAGATATCGAGGCCTTGTCGGGCGTGAGCAAGTTCCCTGCCCGCATCAAATGCGCAACATTGGCATGGAACGCGCTCCGCAAGGGCGTCGTGCAAGTACGGACAGAATCTAACGAATAGTGCATACAAGGAATGCATACAAGGAGGTTGGAGATCGATGGCTAAGAAGATGCCTGAGCTCGGCGAATACCGGTATGGCTTTCGCGATGAGCACCAAGCGGTGTTCCAGACAGGTAAGGGCTTGACCGAGGAAGTCGTAAGGACGATTTCCGCTCAGAAGAATGAACCGGAGTGGATGCTGGAGTTCCGCCTAAAGTCACTGGAACAGTTCAACAAGATGCCGATTCCGCGTTGGGGCGGCAACTTAGATGATCTTGATTTTGATGATATCCAATACTATGTAAAACCTGCGGAGAAGCGGGGAAGAACCTGGGAAGAAGTCCCGGCTGAGATCAAGGAAACCTTCGATAAGCTGGGGATCCCGGAGGCAGAGCAGAAGTTCCTCGCCGGTGTCTCCGCGCAGTATGAATCGGAAGTTGTCTACCACAACATGAAGAAGGAACTAGAGGACCAAGGCGTCATCTTCATGGATACCGATACCGCGCTGAAGGAGCATCCGGAGTTCTTCCGCGAATACTTTGGTACGGTAGTTCCTTATACGGACAACAAGTTCGCAGCGTTGAACAGCGCCGTATGGTCCGGCGGCAGCTTCATCTATGTTCCGAAGGGCGTGAAGGTGGAGATTCCGCTGCAGGCCTACTTCCGCATCAACTCGGAGAACATGGGCCAATTTGAGCGGACGCTGATCATCGCTGATGAAGGCAGCTTCGTACACTATGTTGAGGGCTGCACAGCGCCGATCTACACGACGAACTCCCTGCACTCTGCAGTGGTTGAGATCATCGTGAAGAAAGATGCGCGCGTTCGATATACGACGATCCAGAACTGGGCGCCGAACGTATACAACCTGGTTACGAAGCGCGCCGTTGCTGAAGAGAATGCGACGATGGAGTGGGTCGACGGCAACATCGGCTCGAAGCTGACGATGAAATATCCGGCCGTCATCCTCAAGGGACGCGGCGCGAAGGGCAGCGTACTGTCCATCGCTGTAGCTGGTAAAGGTCAGCACCAAGACGCCGGTGCGAAGATGATCCACCTGGCGCCGGAGACCACGTCGACGATCGTCTCCAAGTCGATCAGCAAGCAGGGCGGTAAGGTGACCTACCGCGGGCTGACGAGCTTCGGCCGCAACTCCGAAGGGTCGAAGTCGAATATCGAGTGCGATACGCTGATCATGGACAATGAATCGACTTCCGATACGATTCCTTACAACGAGATCATGAACGATAACATCACCCTCGAGCATGAGGCGAAGGTATCGAAGGTTTCGGAGGAGCAGCTGTTCTATCTCATGAGCCGCGGCTTGTCCGAAGAAGAAGCGACGCAGATGATCGTCATGGGCTTCATCGAACCGTTCACAAAGGAACTGCCGATGGAATATGCCGTAGAGATGAACCGCCTGATCAAGTTTGAGATGGAAGGCAGCATTGGTTAAACCTTGATTATACGGGGTTTTTGAGAGGATTAGAGACGCGCTTGACTTATGTATTGCCCACACTTTTTTAAGCATGGTATTGGGTATACAGGTCAAGTGCGTCTTTTTCTATTCCTTTGCAGGATAGATCCTTCTGCATGGTTCATTGAGATCGTCATTCTGCTGGAACCGTGTCTTTGATCGGCAGCTTCACGATGAAGGCAGTCCCTTCGCCTGACTTGCTCTCCACATCGATCGTGCCGCCGCATCTTTGCTGAGACGATCGACGATTTGCGCAAGCAGTGCAGGAAGATCCACGGCTTCCATCTCCAGGGGAAGCTGATCGACTTGGGCCTTGGAGAGCAGGTTGAGATCTTCCACCAGCTCGCCAAGCCGGATGACCTCATCCTGAACGGGAAGCAGTTCGATAGTCGATGAAGGGGAGCGGTTAAGCGCTTGGATACAGCGTATGTGATCATGAGAGCAGCAGCTATGAAGATCATCGTGCCGATCACCAATAACGTGATCACGGATATTGCATCTTCATGGGCGGTCACCAAATCGATATCCAAACCCGTAGACGGTCTGCAGGTATCGCGATTGGGCGGGATCGTCTTCGATCTTCTTGCGAATCCGGCTGATATGTGCGTCCACCGTCCGTTCAGAACACAAAATATTAACATTAGAGAGACAGGAGAGGCATATTTAGCAGAACAGCTCAGTCTTGAAGCCGAAGACTGGGCTTTTTAGAATTTTAATATGAATATTCGCAGGCGAATCGGAAGAAAGCTGAGATTTATGTCACAGATATGATAAAATAGATCAATATTAGCACTGAACGAATCTCGAATCTCGAATCAGCCATACATCTGGAGCCGAGCTGAATCTGCTCCTATAGGGGAAGGTGAGAGCATGTCTGAATCGATGCAGAGATTAGTGATCCTCCATACCAATGATATACACAGTCATTTTGAACCGATGCCGCGGATTGCTTCCTTGATCGAACGATACCGCCGGGAAGTACCCGCTGATGAACTCTTGGTGATCGACTGCGGGGATCATATGGATCGGGCTTATGTGGAGACAGAAGGCAGCGATGGTCAGGTGAATATCGCTGTGATGAATGCAACCGGGTATGATCTGGCCGTGCCGGGCAATAATGAAGGGCTGACCTTCTCGCGCGAGACCCTGCAACGGTTGTATGAGCAAGCGGACTTCCCGGTAATCGGGAGCAATATGCACCTTAAGGACAGCGGAGAGATCCCGGCGTGGCTGAAACCATTTATGATCATCCAGAGAGGGAATCTCAAGATCGGGATCATCGGTGTGACGATAGATTTTACGGATTTTTACGAACTGCTCGGCTGGGATATCCGGGATCCCTATGCGGTCACTTCCCAGCTGGTCGCTAAGCTGCGCGATCAAGTGGATATCCTCGTCGTCGTTTCCCATCTCGGGATCAATTATGACAAACGCATGGCGCAGGTGATCCCCGGCATCGATTGCATCTTAGGCGCCCATACCCATCACCTGCTTGAAGAGCCGCTGGTGATCGGGCAGACGACGATCTGCGGGGCGGGCAAGTTCGGCACCCATGTCGGCAAATTGGAGATCTTCTATGATCATGATGCGAAGCGCATCGTATCCTGCCGAGGCGCCTGCGAGGAGACGTCAGGCTATCCTGAATCCCGGGAGATCCTCGCGATCATCGACCATTACCGGACCATCGCGGAGAAGAATCTGCGGCAAGTGGTGACGACGATCCCGAAGCGGCTGGCGATCGATTGGTATGGAGAATCAGAACTCGGCAACTTGCTGGCGATCGGACTTAAGGAGTGGTGTGGAGCGGAGGTCGGCCTTGTGAATGCCGGTCAGCTGTTGGACAGTTTAGAGGCGGGTGCTGTGACCCGCGGCAGGCTGCTGGAGATCTGCCCGTCGCCGATCAACCCCTGTAAGATGATCCTGACGGGCCGTGAGATTCGTGAAGCTTTGGAACAATCTTTGCTGCGGGAATATCAGGCGATGCCGATTCGCGGCTATGGATTCCGCGGTGAAGTCCTCGGCACCCTGTGTGTGTCAGGATTGCAGATTGAAGTCGACCACGCGAAGCCGGAGATGCACAAGATTCAGCGCATCCTGATCCGCGGCAAGGAACTTGCCGATGAACAAGAGGTCGTCGTTGGGACCATCGATATGTTCACCTTCGGCCTTGGTTATCTCTCTTTAAGCCGCGGCCGCGAGATCGAATACTATATGCCCGAGTTTCTGAGGGACGTGCTGATGAATCTGCTGGATACACCGGAGCACATCGCATTAAGTGCGGAAAAACACTGGATTCGTTCTTGCTGACTAGATCAGTGAACTAGGCCATTAAGATTAATTTTCTCTGATATTGTCGAACTTTCTGATCGGATGTGTTGCGCTTCCCGGCAGAATCCTTTACTCTTGACAATAGTATCAAGCTAGTCATCATGGTTAGGAAGTGAAGGAATTGCGCTTGATTTCTATTCAGAATTGTAAACCAGGCATGAGATTAGCGAGGAACATCTACAACGATGAAGGATTGGTCTTGCTGGGAGAGCATGTGGAACTGACCGAGACGATGATCCGCCGATTAGAGCAGCTCGGAATTCACCGTATCTATATCGAAGATCCCCGGGCAGAGGATATCGTCATTCGGGAGAATATCAGCGAGGAGATGCGCCGGGAAGCGCTGCGGACGATTCGTGAGAACTTCCAGAACTATATGAACGAAGCAAAGCAAGGCCGCATGTTCTGCAATCCTCACTTGGGCAAAGACTTCCGCAGAGTGCTCGATATGATCATAGATGAATTGAAGGAACACAAACAGGCGATGATCATGTTGAACACGATCCATGTGTCGGATCACTATCTGTTCCAACATTCTCTGAATGTCTGCATCTATGCGATCATGTTGGGTACGGCCCTCGGATATACCTATGATCAGTTAAGGGTGCTGGGACTGGGCGCAATGCTGCACGATATTGGCAAAACGTTGGTGCCGCAAGAGATCCTGCTGAAGCGGGACAAGCTGACGAAGGAAGAGATGAGCATCATTCGTCGGCATCCGGAAGATGGTTTTCGCATGTTAAAGGATAACCCGAATATATCTTTAATAGCGGCCCACTGTGCCCTGCAGCATCATGAGCGGCTGGATGGATCCGGCTATCCGCGGGGCATTAAGGGCGATGAGATCCACGAGTATGCGAAGCTTCTGGGGATCGTCGATACCTTCGACGCGATGACCACGCACCGCGTATACAAACCGGCAGCTCTCCCCCATGAAGCGGTGGAAGTGCTGTATGCGGGAGCGGGACGCCTGTATGATGCTCACATGATTCAGTTGTTCCGCGACCGGGTCGCTATCTATCCGCCGGGAACGACGGTGGAGCTGAATACCGGGGAGATCGGCATCGTCGTGGATATCAATGCTTCCCTTCCCCACAGGCCGGTTGTCCGCATCATCACCGACGAGAACGGCAAAGAACTGAAGGAGCCGTATGAGATTGATATGTCTAAGAAATTGAATATCGTGATCATCAAAGTGAATGAGAATTTTTGATCGCAATAAGTACATCTAGAACGGACGTGAGGATCATGGAAGATAGGATGGATAGAAATGCAGGGTGTGAAAAAGGATGACGACTATGAATCTGACCAAAGATCACCAATATCATCGAGATCACAAGCGGACACCGTTTCTGCCCGAAACGGATCCTTGGGATCCGATTCACTCGTTGGAACGCCACGACCGGTATGTTCTGACGAGTGTGGAGTTTACGGTGACGAATCTATGTAATATGCGCTGCGAACATTGTGCTGTTGGCGATCTGCTCGTTGCGAGCGAGGGCGATACGATCCCGATCGATCTGGTCCTGCGGAGGCTGGACGAAGTAGAGCATCTGCAGACGATCAGCATCACCGGCGGCGAGCCGTCGTTCAGCGACCGGACGATTGAGCGGACGATTATTCCCCTTCTCCGTTATGCGCGGGAACGCGGCATCTATTCGCAGCTGAACTCCAATCTCACCTTAGATTACAGCAAATATGAGCGAATCGCTCCCTATCTGGATATCATGCATATCTCTTATAACTACACCGATGCAGAAGACTTCCATGAGATTTGTTTCGCACGCACTTCGCATCCTGTATCTCCTAAGGTATCCAGCAAGCTCTATGAACGGATGATCGACAATGCTCAGAAACTCAGTAAAGGAGGCTTGTTCATCTCCGCTGAGTCGATGATCAACTACCGCACCCACAAGAAGCTGCCGGAGATCCACCGGCATATCATCGAAATGGGCTGCAAGCGGCATGAGGTGCATCCGATGTATCCGAGTTCCTTCGCTGCGAGCTTGCCGCGTCTGTCATTGCAGGAATTCCGCGAAGCGATCCACCGCTTGCTCGATGCACGGGATCCGGAGGTATGGATGCTGTTCGGTACGCTGCCGTTCTTCCATTGCAATGAGGATCCGGAAGATCGCAAGCTGCTCAGCCGTCTGATGCACGAACCGAAGCTGACGGTGCGCAACGACCCCGACGGCCGCAACCGTCTGAATGTCAACCTGTTCAGCGGCGATGTGTTTGTTACCGATTTTGCTTCGGTGCCGGCCCTTGGTTCGGTTTTCCATGATAAGCTCGATGATATATTCAGAAGATGGACGGAGGAGCACCCGCTGAACCGCACGATTAACTGCCATTGCCCGGCGGTGCGCTGCTGCGGTCCGAACCTGCTGGTTGCAGACATGTATTATGCCGATGTAGACTTTAAGAAACGCAAAGCAATCGTGTAACGATTCGCAGTCCTTGGAGGATCTTACGGCCGGGGCGTTCCGGCTCTTAGACAAGCCCCGGAGAGGAGTGAATGTATGACGAAGAAAACGCTGTTCATCATCGTATTCGGGCTGGGATTCCTATATGCGCTGTTTACGGTGGGATTCCCCTTCCTCTTGGCGCTGGTCGTCGTGCTGTTCATGGAACCCTTCACCAAGTTGATCATGAAGGTGGGTAAACTCGGACGGACGGCGGCAGCCACAATCTCTTCTTCGATCTTTACGATCGGTTTGCTCGGGCTCGCTTATCTGATCGGCGTCAAGCTGCTCTCCGAGTTGATGAGTTTCTTCAATTATGCCAAGAATAACTTTCACCATGTGGCGGATTTTTTTGATCGGCTCACTTATGATGCTAATATCCTGTTCGATACCCTGCCGCCGGATCAAGCGGCCAGCTTAGCGGAGACCTTCGATGCCGGGATGGATGCGCTGATCAGCGCTGCGCAAAGCCTGCTCTCCAACCTGTCATCGTATGCACTCAACTTTGCGAAGGCCATACCGGATCTGTTCCTGTTCTTCCTCTTCTTCATCGTGGCGGTATTCCTGTTCAATATCAGTCTGGGCAAGATGAAGCAGGGATTTCTCTCGATCTTCGATGAATCTTCACAGGGGAAGGTAGATGTCGTGCTTGGCAATCTGCGCAATTCCATCTTCGGCTTCGTCCGGGCGCAGATCGTGTTCTCCGGGATGACGTATGTCTTAACGCTGATCGGGCTGTTGATCTTAGGGATCGATCATGCTTTCGCGATCGCTTTCCTGGTCACCATCGTCGATCTCTTGCCGGTCCTCGGTGTCGGCTCCTTCCTCGTCCCCTGGGCGATCTATCAGGCGCTGATCGGCAATTGGTTCATCGCGATCGGACTGGTTGTGCTGTTCATCGTGATCACCGTTGTTCGCCGTGTGATCGAGCCGAAGGTGCTGGGCGATGCTGTCGGCATCAGTGCACTGGCAGCGCTGATCAGCCTCTATGTCGGCTTCAAACTCGTCGGCGTGATCGGTTTGTTCCTGGGACCGGTTGTGGTGCTTGTGTATGAGGCGATGCGTAAGGAAGGATTGCTGAATATTAAGATCAAATTAGAATAACCGTCGCACAATCGTTCATATCTCGATTTGTCAGGCCTGGCCTGCGGAGGATTCGCTCCTTCGTCTGCCGGGCTTTTTGGTTCATTTTGTCTCCTGGTTATACTCCCAGCAATCGCTACATATGTTTGTAAGCAGGCAGGTGCATAAGTAAGCACGGAAAAACACTTGGGTCATGAGGGAGGACTGCTTAGAGGGGACATAGCGTGAATCGGTCTGTTGGTATGGTTAGCTCACGAATCGATCGATAGAGGAAGGTGGATGCGATGGATGAGAGGGACAAAGGTCAGAAGCCGATAGATGCCAACAGCAAGATAGAGCAGCTTGATCACTTCCGCATACAAAATACGGGGAAACCGCTGACGACCAAACAGAACTTGAAAGTCGCCAATGATTCGGAAATTCTAAAAGTCGGGGATCGCGGCCCCGGGTTGATGCAGGACTTCTACTTCTTCGAGAAGATGGGGCATTTTAACCGGGAGGAGATTCCCGAGCGGGTGGTGCATGCCAGGGGTTACAGCGCACATGGTTATTTTGAATGCTATCAGTCGATGAAGCATGTGACTAAGGCCTGTTTCCTGCAAGAACCCGGCAAGCAGACGCCGGTGTTCGTCCGCTTCTCTACGGTACAAGGTCCCAAAGGTTCCTATGATACGGCGCGGGACCTGCGCTGCTTAGGAGTGAAGTTTTATACGGAAGAAGGCAACTATGATCTGATGACGATCGCGATGCCCGTGCTCATCGTCCAAGATCCGATGAAATTCCCCGATGTCATCCATGCCTACCAGTCGAAGCAGGATGACGATATTCCGACGGCTACGGGCGCTCATGATCGGTTCTGGGATTATGTCGCCAGCAACCCGGAGTCCTTGCATATGGTGACCTGGATCATGTCCGATCGCGGCATCATCCGCAGCTACCGCATGATGGAGTCCTGGTCGATCAACACCTATCTGTTCGTGAATCACGAGGGCGTGGCCACCTTCGTCCGTTTCGTGTGGAAGCCCCTGCTCGGCGTCCATTCTCTGCTGCAGGATGAGGCGATCAAGCTCGGCGGCATCGATCCGGACTTTCATCGGAAGGATCTGCGCGAGGCCATCGACCGCGGCGCTTATCCGGAGTATGAATTAGGCGTGCAATTAATTCCCCTTGAAGATGAATTTAAGTACGACTTCGATATCCTCGATCCCGCGAAGTTCTGGCCGGAGGAACTCATCCCTGTTCAGATCATCGGTAAGATGACGTTGAACAGGAATATCGAGAACTACTTCGCAGAATCGGAGCAGGTCGCTTATAATCTTGCGAACGTTGTGCCGGGGATTGACTTCTCCAACGACCCCGTGCTGCAGGGCCGGCTGTTCGCCTATCGGGATACGCAGCAGCATCGGCTGGGCAGTGCCAACTATGATGAACTGCCCATTAACCGGCCGCTGTGCCCTTTCCACAATAATACAAGAAGAGGCTTCATGCGCTACCGCATCGACATCGATCACGTCAATTACCATCAAAACTCTCTGGCGAACAATACGCCTTACACGACACTGCCGCAGGAAGGCGGGTTCTTGGAGTATCCAAAGCGCGTAGCGGGCCATGTCATTCGCGGCCGCAGCCCGTCTTTTAACGATTATTTCTTCCAGGTTCGGATCTTCTGGAACAGCCTGACGCCGATCGAGAAACAGCATACCATCGAAGGATTCAGTTATCAGCTGGGGAAAGTGAAGAGCCGGGATGTGCGTCAGGCCAATGTGAACCTTCTCGTCAATGTCGATACTGAACTGGCCTATATCGTAGCGGATAATATCGGCGTAGATCGTCCGAAAGGCACCCACGTCAACGTCTCCACCAGCTATGCTTCCCTCAGTCAAGCGAGTACGCCTAAGTACGCCTATACTCAGAAGGTCGGCGTCCTGATCGGCAATGGATTCAATGGGCAGGAAGTGATGCAGACGCTGAAAGTCCTTGAACAGAACGGCGTGTTCATCGTGACGATCAGCGAGACTTTCGGTGAAGTGACGGGCAGCGACGGCACGAAGATTCATATCGACTCGACCTTCCTTACGAACAGTCCCTACTTGGTCGATTCCCTCTATGTCGTCGGCGGCACAGGGAGGAATCAAGCGAAGTTCATGCAGGAGATCGAAGAATATGTGCAGGTGGCTTACAAACATTATAAGCCGATCGGCGTAGCGACGACGGGGCAGTCTTTCCTGCGGACGTCGAAGCAGAACAACCTCGCCGGTGTGGTGTTCGCTGCGAACAATCCCAACTTCGGTGAGGAGTTCGTCGCGGCCATCGCGCAGCACCGCTTCTGGGACCGGACGTAGGCGGCAGGTTTGCTAATAAGCAGAAGAGTGACTTCCAAGCAGAGGGCTTGGGGTCACTCTTTTTTGTGCCCTGGGTTTCAAGGTAGAGTTGCAAATTCCTGCAGGGACAATGGAGATCCCCGGTGTATGGAGGTTGCTGATTCATGTTTGGGATGCTGCAGATTCCTGCTCTGGTGTATGGATGGTCGAGATGCTAACGGAACTGAGAGACGCTATTTGTTCGAAAACCGGGATTTTCGCAAGCTAACGGAAAGTGGGTTCGTTATTAGCACTAAAATGGTGGCAATGCGGCGTTTTTGGAAGGAATAAGGGATTGTGGTCCGCTAGTGTGAGAAAAAGCACGGAAATGGAGAAATAAGGTCTCTGAGTTCCGTTACGAAGTTGGGATGGGCATCTCAGCCAAAATGACAGCTGGATGCCCTTTATAGCTTAATGCGCTTACATTTGGTTATACGGTTCTTTCCTTCCTTTCATATCATTATTCCTCAAGCCAAGTTTGCGACCAGTTTTCGATATCGCGGATGATCGGTTCGAGTGCTCGACCTTTATCGGTTAAGGAATACTCTATTCGAACGGGAGTTTCCGGGTAGACTTCCCGCTTGACGATCCCCTCGTTTTCCAGAATTTTTAGTCGTTCCGAAAGAACTTTGCCGCTCACCCCAATGGATGATTCAATATGACAAAACCGCTGCGGGCCCGATAACAACTGATAAACAATCAATCCAGTCCACTTCTGGCTCAATAAATTCATGGCTTTTTCAAAACGTGGACAAATCACCGGATTCATGCGACTCCCTCCTTCCCTCTCCCCATTATAACACTTCCTAAATGTTAATTACATAATTTACTTCGAAAAATTACTTGATGAAATTTTATTATATAAATATAACACCTAACATAAAGTAAGTTTCTTATCATTCGAAAATCAATCAATGGAATGAATGAAGCAACAAATATAGATAATACAGAAGGAGTGCGCAGAGAGATGGCAAAGAATGCACGATGGATCCCGTTCGACTCTTTGAGGATTTTGCGACGCTCGATTTGATATCGGGTGGACGTGCTGAGATGATCGTTGGACGAGGAGCCTTTGTGGAGTCTTTTCCTCTATTCGGTTATGACTTGGATGATTACAATGCGTTGTTTAATGAACATCTGGCATTACTGTTGGAGCTGAATCGTAAGCCTGTCGTTACTTGGAGCGGTCAGCATCGTCCCGCTTTGAAGGAAGCTGAGATTGCGCCGCGGCCGAAACAACAGGAGATCCCCATATGGGTGGGCGTCGGAGGAACATTAGCGAGTGCTGAGCGTGCCGGCCGTTTGGGCACCGGCATGGCTGTTGCGATGCTTGGCGGAGATCCGCGATATCGGGGGCATTCCGTTTGAGAAGGCGGCGCAGGGAATCGAAATCTTGGCTGCGGAGATTGCCCCGGTTATTCGCAAGGAATTGAGTAAGCAAGCCAGATGATTGCGAGAAAAATGAATAGGCATTCAGATCAGACCTTGAGGGAAACCTCGGGTCTTTTTTTGTATGCATGATATGGTACTTATCCGCTCTCCTCAGACTATGACGGACTGCAAGATGGATTCGAAGTATGTTATGTTTCGCTGCATATTCAGCAGGATGGGATATTGCGACATTCTATCAAGAAAGATTGCATGAAAAAATCATCTCGACCAAACGAACAGGAAATATTATACTATTGACATATAATACGGAAGGATAGGAATAAAGGAGAGAGAATGATGTTTCGATCTCTAAGAGACATGATTAACAATAAGTTAGGATGCAGTCATGCTTTGTAAAATCAGCGTAGCGGATTTCCAACATTACGAAACTATATAGATGTTAATTGTTAAGGGGATATGAGATGAGAAAAGTACCTTTCGCACCTTTTTTAGTAGGCAAAGTTGTGATGCAGTCGAATTTGGAAATCGAGGAAGTAGGGGAAATTCTTTCGCAGGCGTTGTTTGGAGGGGTAAAACTTGGGGGTAAAGACGAGAGAATTTATGATGAGGTACCTGCAATATACCTATCTCCTCCAATTTTAGGTTTTCGTGCGATTTTACAAGGATACAAAGGGTTTGGTAAAGATGAAGGTTATGTCTTAACAATAAGTCCTGATTTTACAGTAAGAGATGTTAAACGAGTAACAGTAAAGCTCGATTCATACTTAACTATGCTACTTAAAGATCGATTAAAGGATCATGATCAAATTAAAGTGTTAGATAGATGAATAATCCAATTCGTACGGGATGACTCGATAAAAATCACGCAGGATTAAATATGGAGTAATTTAGGATAGATTTTGATACAGCAGATGGCTCCCCTCAAATGCATTTCTGATTTTTGGTATCTGCTTTGAGGGGCGTTCCGGTTTTTTTGTACATCTAGAGCTATCCATGAGAGTATTTAATTTTGGCTTATTCCTTCAATGCCCTGTCATTGGAATGATGAAATAACACGTTTAGCATCAGGCACTATATACTCGCTCTTTTGATTTGCAATTAAACCTATATAGATATGTATTTATTGAAGAGGGGATGCAAGATGGGAAAAATACCTTTTTTAGTAGGCAAAGTTGTGATGCAGTCGAATTTGGAAATCGAGGAAGTAGGAGATATCCTTTCGCAGGCGTTATTTGGAGGTATAAAATTTGTTGACAAGGAGCTGAGTGTTTATGATGAGGTTCCTGCCATGATACTATCTGCTCCAATATTAGGCTTCGATGTGACATTACAAGGATGCAAAGGGTTTGGTGAAGATGAAGGTTATGTATTAGAAATAATCCCTAACGCCGAAATAAGAGATGTTGACCGAGAAACTATGAATCTCGATTTTCATTTGACCAGGTTACTTATGGATGTTCTAAAAGATCATGATCAAATTAAAGTGTTGGAGATAGACACTAGTTTGTATGATGCAGAGCCTTGAGAAAATTCGCTCGACGCTGGATCTAAGCAGCAATTTAGAAGATGATTTGCTCCTTGTCAAGTAGACTGTGAAAATAACAAACATCGAACTGCCTGGACTCTCGTTAATTACGTGGGTCCATTTTTTATGCTGTATTTTTAGTTGCTGACGATCATCGAAAGCAACTTAATTTGACTGTAAGAATAATGAAAGTTAGAACCACCTCGACCAAACGGAGAGGAAATATTATATTATTGAAATATAATACGGAAGGACTGGAATAAAGGGGGAGAGAATGATGTTTCCGATCTCTAAGAGACATGACTAACAAAAAGCGAGGATACGGTCTTGTATCATGAAATTAGGGAAGCGGTTCCGTGATGAAAACCATTATAGATATTTATTGTCGAGGGGAAATGAGATGGGAAAAGTACCTTTCGCACCTTTTTTAGTAGGCACAGTTGTGATGCAGTCGAATTTGGAAATCGAGGAAGTAGGAGATATTCTTTCACAGGTGTTGTTTGGGGGGGTAAAACTTGGAGGTAAAGACGAGAGAATTTATGATGAGGTACCTGCAATATACCTATCTCCTCCAATTTTAGGTTTTTGTGCGTTTTTACAAGGATACAAAGGGTTTGGTAAAGATGAAGGTTATGTCTTAACAATAAGTCCTGATTTTACAGTAAGAGATGTTAAAAGAGTAACAGTCAGGCTCGATTTATATTTAATTCATCTCGTAAAAGACGCTTTAAAAAATAGTGATCAAATTAAAGTGCTGGATTTTGACCCTAAATGGCACGGGAAGATCTGAAACATTCGCTCACGCAGGAACAATGAGAAGCAAACTGGAAAATACTTTGACGCGGCACGCTCAAGATCTTCGTTGTAGTACACCGAGCATGAACGTCTATAAGGAGGATGTAATCATTTGGGGAGAGTTTGGTACGAGAAGAAGTTAGTAAGATAGTAAGAAATTTAAGAGGCAATGGCTTCTTATAATTACAAATGGGGCATGCACTACTTTAATATAATGATATCTATTTACTTGAGATTCATCAGGACTTCATTCTCGTCAATAATGACAAGACGGCAACCCAAATGGCTGCCGCCTCAATATTGGCTAAACCGCCGAAGTACTTCCTTTTTCACTAACTTTTGTACGAAATTTATGATAAATGTGCTCTGAAAAGATCGCCATCAATTACTTTTATACTAAAATTAGGATAAAATAGGATCAATATGTGCTTCTCAGTTGATTTTTATACGGAAATTAGGATAAAACTTCCACGCTGGTGCCTTTCTTGCCTGCTTTTATACGAAAAATAGGACAAAACGCCAAGGAAGGGCCTTTCCTGCTTGCTTTTGTACGAAAAATAGGTCAAACACAATCAGCACCTTCTCAGCACCCCCAGCGCCTCCCCATCACCTCCCCACCCTCCATCAACCACTTCCATCAGATCATCACCGACTTAAGCCGCGAAAATGCGATCCATTCCAAGAATGCACCACTCGCTCATGCCCGCAGCCCACGCCTTCAACCCACATTTCCAGGCCGCACCTGCCGGGTTTCGAACGCGCGCTCTTTCGCTGCGCGCACATCGTACGCCTGATCCTTACGCCTTAAACTTCTTGCTGTGCAGCCATAAGGCGTATTCGAGGGGGCGGGTTACGGCGGTGCGGTATGCATCGTAATCTTGAATCTGCAGGAAGATGTTGCGGCCCGGCTTGGGGTTGATCTCGATCAGCCAAACGTCGCCGGAGCGGTCGACGGCCAGGTCGAGGGCGAGTTCGCACAGCCGGCCGTAGGAGCGTTCCAGCTCATCCACGATATCCCTTGCCAGGGTCTCCAGCGTGCTGCGGATTCGGGTGATGGCTGCGTCGTCGTCGAAGCGCATCCTGAGGAGCTTCTCTGTCTCAATCGCCTCGCCCCCGCCGTGCAGGTTGCTTGTCACGCTGCGCGCTGCACCGATTCTCCCGGCACAGCCGGTGACTTCCCACGTCCCCTTCCCTGTCTTCTGGATGAGCAGGCGAAAATCATGCACCCTGCCGTTATCCAGTTCGATATCGATTCCTTGCTGTATCAGGAACCTTTTCTGTCCGACCCATGCATCAGCTTTGCGCAGCAATCCCCTGACGCTCAGCGTCTGCTCAGGGATAATCCTCCGCCCCGCATCCCTTCCCCGGATCTGATACATGCGCTCGTTCAGCTTCTCGATGCGCAGGATTCCCCGGCCGCCGGTGCCGTTCACCGGCTTCAGGAAGACGACCCGGTGTTTGGCGATGAAGGTGAGTAAGCCGCGCCCGTTCTTGTACAGCTTCGTATCCGGCAGATGCGGCGCGATGAGGGGGTTTTGGGAGAAGAGCTCGTGGATGCGCCATTTGTTTGCCAGCGGCCGGTTCAGATAATGGAGATGCGGATAGCGGCTGCGGAATTCCTTCAGCCGAAGGAAACGCGTCGTTGCTTGGAAGCGGCAGCGATCGAAGATGATGTCGGGGAAGTCCGTCCACGCCCGCACCCACCGTCCTTGTTTGGGATCATATCGGATGGCGTGAATCCTGCGCCGTTCATGGTCGACATCCTCCGGCGTGAACAGGAAGGCATCGATGCTGAGACGTTTGGATTCCTTTAACAATCGGCGGATATACGCTTTTTCTTCAATCTGTCTCTGGTTGTTCAGATATAAGACCATAACGCCCAACTTGAGCTGGGACACATCCAGTCACCTACTTCATATGAGAATGGCGGCAAGGTCGTTAGATGCCGATAGATGTTCAGCAGATCTATAACGTCAGTATATGAGCGGAGCGGCGGGTGTGTTATGAGCTATGCGCCCCGGTCTTTTTTCTTTCGCTTGGGACGATTGGCGAGATATTTGCAGTACAGGACGATGTTCACCAGAGACTTCTCCCGGATATGCGGCTCATCGAATCTCATCGGTTTTGAATTGGCTTCGAAGAACCACAGCTGTCCTTTGGCGTCGACGCCGATATCCATGGACATCTCGCCCAAGGCGGATTGGCTTCCCGACTCGATCTGACGAGCGATGCTTAAGGCCGCGATGCGCACGCGGCGCAGGATGCGTTCCGCTTCTTCGGGACCGAAGACCGCGCTGAGCAGCTTCTTCGGATCATCGATGGATCCGCCGCGCGGCACGTGGGTGGTGATGCTCTTGCTGCCGGCGATGCGTGCACCGATGCCGGTTAAGCTCCAGACGCCGCGCCCGTTCTTCTGTACAAGGACGCGCAGATCGAAAGGCCGCTTCTCATGATGGGAGAGCAGGATGCCCTGCTGCACGATATAGCGTTCTTTGCCGATCAGGGTGTGCAGTTTGTGTTTTAATCGTTTGATGGAGCGGAAGCGGTAGGTCTTGGCAGCTTTGCCGGATTGGATGTTGAGCACATATGGCTGCCGGGCCTTCTTCAAGCGGCGCAGCTGCATGATGCCCGCCCCGGCTTTGCCTGACTCGGGTTTCAGATAGATGAGCGGAGATTTGGCGAACAGCGGAAGGAGCCTCACCTGTCTGCCCCATTGGACGGTATGAGGGATGAAGGATCTCGTCGTCTGCGATTTGCGAAGCCATTCGAATAATTGCCACTTGTTAAAAAAAGACGGATTAAAGATGCGAACATGAGGATGCTCCATACATTTCTTGAGGATCTCTTGCACTTCCGGAGATTCTTCATCCTTGCGATAGGGAAGCCGATTATAGATGACGACCGGCCGCGGGATATGCTGCCGCACCCAGGTGTTCGTCGCGCGGTCATAGGCATAGGCGGGCACGCTGCGCCGCTTCAGCTGAAAATCCCGCGGCGTGATCACATACATGTGCACGCCGTGTTTTAGACCCGTCTCGATGAGATCGACGAAGTTTTGGGAATTGCCGCGGAAGGGCTTTCCGTCATCGTGCATCGCCAGGATTGCAACGATCACGGGTTTCTTACGTTTGCGCGGTGGTTGACCATTCAGTTCCATCAGCCGTCACTCCCGGTACGAAACTTACTCAGATACATGCAGTAGTCGAAGATATAGCGCAGGGATTGCCTGCCCTGCCCCTTCAGCGCCGGATGCTTGAAGATCGAACGGCCGGGCTTGGCATTGGCTTCAAACATCCAGATCCTGCCCTCGGTATCGATGCCGATATCGAAGCCCAGTTCACCGACGCGGTGCTTCGATTTGCGCTCGATGACCTCGGCAAGCTTGATCGTTTCTCGTTTGGCTTTCTCGAGGATCTCCCTTGCCCTGTCTCCAAAGGTGAGGTTCAGCGCTTGTTCCGGGGTGAGCAGTTTGCCGCCGTTGCGCAGATGCGTGGTGACACTGCCGCGGCCGGCCTTCTTAGCGCCGATGCCGGCGACGACCCAGCGGTTGGAGCTGTCCTTGTTGAGATGGAAGCGAAAGTCAATCGGACAGCGGTCGATCTCCGCCAGACGGATGCCCTGTTGACAGACATAGCGGCTTAAGCTGCTCGTGCGCAGGCGGACGGCACGCTGCAGTTCGGTGAACCGCTTGTAGTGAAGGACCGTATTCCGGCCGTTGCGCCGGTAGCGCAGATAATATCCGCTCTGTGGTTTGTAAGTAAGCCGCATGATGCCGCGGCCGAGGCTGCCGGCCGTCGGTTTCAGATAGACGAAGCGGTGCTTCCTCAGCATCTCCTTCAATTGTTGGAAGGTCGGGCCGGTAATCGATTCGGGGACATGCTCTTCGGCATCGGGCTCCCCGGCGAGCAGTTCGTACACCTCCGACTTATCGAAGAAATTCCAATTGAAGATCGGGATGCCCCGCCGCTGAAACCGCTCTTTCAGCTGTTCCATCGAAGGCAGCCGCTCGCTGCGGCGGCTGCCCATGCGGTTATAGACAACATCGGGCAGGGGGACGGTGCGCCGGGTCCAGCTGCCGCTTGCCGTCAGGAAATACCCTCGCACGGTCTCGCTCGCCCAGTTCACGTCTTCGGGGTGAAAGGCGAAATAGAACGATCGCTTATGCCCCGCGGAGATATAGGGACGGATGCTGCTGGAACGGTTTGGCGTACGGCTCGTCGTCATCACGCCGACGAGCGGGCCGAGGCGGACCCCGTTCGCACCATCACGCACAACATAGCAGAGTCCTGCTTTGGGGATCATCAGTTTCGTGCGCAGATAAGGGGACAGATACAGATGTTTGCCGGGTTTACGGATCAGGCGCACAGGCGCTTCAATGGTGTGCTTGCCCAGGCTGATGCGCAGGGTCTTGGCACCGCTTAGATCCAGCTGAGACAGGAGTGTGCGGGTCATATAGACGGTTTTGTCGGAGCGGCTGGTAAAATGGACATTCAACCTTGTTAAACTCATCGTGCTAACCCTCCTAGTTGCCTGTCGGACAAATAACGTGCATATAAGATCAGATTGGAGACGCTGGCTTTGCTTCGGCGAATATCATGCAGTCTGGTGAATATGGAGCGGCCTGGTTTGGAGTTGACTTCCAAGATCCACAGCCCGCCGCTTCGATCGATGCCAAAATCGATGCCAAGTTCCGCTAATTTGCCGGTATGCCGCTCGATGACGTGAGGGATGAGTTGCGATAGATCCTGCAGTTTCAGGATCAGGGATTCCGTCTCTTCTTCACCGAACAGATCGCGCAGAAAAGGGGTCAGCGGGTAACTGCTGCCTCCTCCGTGGATATTCGAGGTCAGACTTCCTATACGGCCTGCACGTACGGCCATCCCCGTCAAATGCCACCGCCCGTCGCCGCTCTTCTGCATGAGAGCACGCACATCGTAGGGCTGCCCGGCATCGGTATGAAGCGCAAGGGATTCCTGAATAAGGTATCTTCTCATGCCGATAAACCGCTCCAGCCACTTCAGGAGGGAAGCCGGATCATCGAAGGCGGCATGGACATGCTGGTTCATCGCATCCCTTCCCGTCACTTCGTACCCGCCCGATGCCAGCTTCGCGACCCGCAGGATCTTCTTGCCGTGGGATCCGGCATTCGGCTTCAAGATGCAAGCCCCTCGCAGATCCAGCCACTCCGCAACTTGCTCCATATGAGCCAGAAGGCGGGTTTCGGGCAGATGAGGACGGAGCAGGTTGTGCTTCGCGAGGATCTGATGAACCTGCCACTTGCCGCTCAACCCGACGATCAATGCCTTCACGCAGCGCGACCGGCGCAGGCGGCTGATCGCACGGGCATATCGCACATATTGGGATCTCCCTGAATAGAAGCAGCGATCGAAGATGACGGGCGGGATTGGCCGCGTGACGCTTAGCCAGCTGCCCTGCTTCGGATCATATTCGTAACCTTGTACGAGCTTGCGAGACCAGTCTATATACAAGGGATCGAAGATGGTCACACGAATGCCTGCTTGTGCCCCGGTTCGACTTAAGCGTTTGTAGAATCCGCGGTCCGCGAAGGGGGGCCAGCTCCTGCGGCCGGATGCAAGGCTGCTTACGACCATGATTCCGAGCGCTCTGCTGCCTGCAGTTCCTTTCATCAGCATCACCTACATTCCTGCCAGTAAGCGGCTGTACAGGAGCGTCTTCTTCACGGAAGGCCGGATCTTCCCCGAGGAGATCGGAGTGCCTTCCATCTTGGACGGTTTTGAATTCACTTCCAGCAGCCATACTTTGCCGTGCACATCGACAGCGAGATCGATCCCCAGCTCCGCAAAATGCCACGGCATCTCCGCATCCAATGCTTCCGCGATCTCCACAGCTGCCCGCTTCAAGCGGACGTAGACGGCAGCGAGCAGCGAGCTCGGCAGATTCGATTGCGCCAAAGCGCTTCGCGCCGTACACAGGGTGCCGCCGCGGGCGAGGTTGGAGACGAAGTTCCGGCTGCCGGCGATGCGGCCGACGATCGAGGTGAGCGTCCATTTGCCCTTGGAATTCTTCTGGACCAAAGCGCGAAAATCCACGGGCCGATCCTGGATGCTGATGAGCGTCAGCCCTTGCTGGATCAAGTACCGCTTGCCTTGCACCTTGCTGCGGATGGTGACGAAGGCTTTTTTCAGGGAACTGGATGTGCGGGTGATGGTGCTGTTCATGCTGGCGTATTGACAGAGGATGCGTCCGTTCGCCCGGGTGACGCGGATGATCCCCTTGCCGAGGCTGCCGGTGACCGGCTTCAGGAACACGCTGCGGTACCGCCGGCTCATGTTGTTTAGCTGTGCGAAGTTTGTGAAAAGATGGGACTCAGGGAGATACTGGCGGATGGAGGCATTGCGGGCTAAGGCGTAGAAGACATCGTTTTTGTCAAGGAAGCGTTCATTGAAGACATGTCCCTGCCGGCGGGATTTTACTTCGGTGAAAAATTGTTGTACGCTGTCTGTATTCTCCAATTTTCGCGTGGTCAGTCGGTTATATACGATGTCAGGAATAGGGAATTGCATTCGTACGAAGCTTCGAGAAGCAGAGCGAAGCCCGATCACTTCTGAAGACGTGATGCCGTCCGGGGTGAAAAAATAGACGAGACCGCCATAGATCCGGCTTGCGACGTGCAGTTCCTGACAGAAAGCCGTCATGCTCCCGTAAGGTCGGTCGGCGCTTGCATACTGCCGCGGCAGCAGGACGCCGATGAGCGGGCCGAGCTTCAGGGTCTGTGTGCGGCGGTCGTAAGTAAGTCGCAGCAGATCCCCGTCCATCAGTCCCAATTGTTCGGCAATACGGTCTGTAAAGCGGAGGAAGAATCCTTTGCTGCGGGCGATCGGCGATACGCTCAGCTTCAATCTGCGTGATCCGAAGATCAGGGTCAGCGGACGGTGCACTGGAATCCTGAGCCGTCTGATCAGCGACGCACTCATATGCATGTATTCATCGAGGGAGAGACTGTTCGTAAGAACTTGGATTTCGGTTTTTATCGAGGCTTGGGACATGCAGGATCTCCTTTTTGCTTTAGACATATGTACTTCCATCATATGTCCTGATGATAATCTGGTGAATGATGAGCACGCCTAGAGGTGAGACGATGGAAAACGTATGGTATGTGGCTGCAACGATCCTCATCGCAGCTGCAATCGGGTATATGACAAACTATCTGGCGATCAAGATGCTGTTCCTGCCTCGCCGTCCGTGGATCATCGGCGGCCGGCGCGTCCCCTTCACGCCGGGGCTCATCCCGAAGCGGAAGGGAGAGATCGCCGCGGCGCTGGGACAAGTCGTCAGCGAATATCTCGTGACGACGGAGGGCTTGAAGTCGATGCTGCAGCGGCCGGAGCTGCGGGCACAAGCTGAGCAGAAGCTGCGCGCATGGGTCGAGGACATGGCTTGCCGCGAGGAATCCTTGGAAGAACTGGTCACCCGGCGGTTTGGGACAGAAGCAGCGGAGGAGCTGAAGCAGAAGGTACAGCAGGCGGCATCCCATCTCCTCTCCCAAGGGGTGAGGACACTGATCGAGCATGGCGGGGCGGGTGAAGTACCCGGCGGGAGATCGTCATTGATGCGGCGGCCGCTGGCGGAACTGTTCGCGGAGCTTGAGATCCCGGCGGAAACTTGGCTGGCACGGCAAGGCGTGCCGCGGCTGATGCGGATGCTGCGCGAACAGCTGTCGGGTCCGGAGGGGATGCGCCTCATCCGTCGTCTGGTCAACCGGATGCTGGAAGGCCTCGGCGGGATGATGGGCATGCTGGCCGGCATGTTCCTTGATGAGGACAAGATCACGGCCAAAGTGCGCCAGGCACTGCTTGCCTATCTGAACTCCCGGGAAGCGCAGGAAGTGGTCCTCCGCATCGCGGAAGGGCAGCTGCGGCAGCTAAGTGAACGCACTCCGGCTGAGCTGCTTGGCATGCTGCGAGAACAGCTTGTACAGACGGCTTCCAGCGGGGAGGTTGGAGAGGGATGGCAGGACACGCTGCATGAAGCTGAAGTTTCGGCGGACGAAACCATGCGTCAAGGTTCAGGGGAAGCACTAAGCCGAGCTCAGCATGGAAGTTCACCTGAATCTGCTCTTGAAGCCAAAGGATCCTTTGATGCAGATTGGCTTGTAAAGGTGATCGAGGGGTTGGTTCCCTTGAAAACTTGGCTGGAACACTTCTGGCAGATGTCGCCGCGCAGCTTGCTGCAGAACCACAAAGCCCAGTTGTTAGATCTAGTTCCCGCGGTATCGAACGCGTTCATCGAAGCCGCTGTGAACCATATCGAACAGGCGGTGCAGGCGTTGAATCTGCCGCAGATGGTGCAGAAGCAGGTGGAAGATTTCCCGATGGACAAGGTGGAACGCGTGATCCTGAGCATCACCGGCAGCGAGTTCCGCGCGATTACCTGGTTAGGCGCACTGCTTGGCGGCATGATCGGCATCATCCAAGCGCTTATGCTGGTTTGGGCCGGATGACTGATGCGATGCGATGAGGAGCAGATGGGATGTTTTTCTGATGTTTTTCAAATCTTTCTCTAACCCGGCGGCATGCCCGGTCGGATCGCTTGCAGGAGCGGCGGTCCGATACCGGGCTTTTTTTTGTTATTGAAGACCTAGAGGGAAAATTTACAATGGGTTGATTCAACTATAATACTTCCTTAACAGACGGGCGGTATGCTGAAGCCGAATAGATTCGGATAAAAGGATGTGGCAGACCAGTGAACATGGGACAAAATATGATGGACGGCCATACTGCCGGCAAGCGGCCGGCGACCGTGCTGAACGTGAGCTGGAAACAGCGGCTGCGCATAGGGCGGAACGCCAAAGAATGGTTAACCGCCTATGGATTCTTAGCACCATCGCTGATATTGTTCGCGATCTTCGTCTTCTATCCTGCGATTCAGTCGGTCTATCTCAGCTTGCATATGACGGATCCAATGGGTCGCGTCGTCCGGTTCGTCGGACTGGACAATTACATCAAGCTGTTTACTTCGCAAGCGTTCTATGACGGCCTGCTTGTCACGCTGCGGTTCATCTTGTATACGGTGCCGCCGACGATTCTTCTCGCCCTGCTGCTTGCCGTCCTGACCCATCGAGCTTTGGCCGGCATGGGACTGCTTCGCTTCGTCTTCTCGCTTCCTGTGGCGTTGTCTGTGGGAACCACTGCCGTCATCTGGCTGCAGCTGTTTCATCCGAGCATGGGCATGTTCAATCAGGTGCTGGGCTGGCTCGGCTTCGATCCCGTCTTCTGGCTGGCCGATCCCAAACAAGCGCTCCTCTCGGTCTCCATAATGACGGTCTGGATGAACCTCGGATTCGTCTATATCGTGCTGCTGAGCGGCCTGCAGGCGATCCCGCAGGACATCCTCGACAGCGTTGCCGTGGACGGCGCCGGCCCCTTGCGCAAGTACGGGCAAATTATCCTGCCGCTTGTTTCGCCTTCGCTGTTCTTCGTCACGATCATCTCGCTCATCGGTTCTTTTCAAGCCTTTGGGCAGTTCCATATCTTGACCAAGGGCGGACCGATGAATGCGACGAACACGATCGTCTATCAGATCTATCAAGAGGCTTTCGTGAACTATCGGTTCGGCACCGGCAGCGCACAGGCCCTCGTGCTGTTCGCCATCATCCTCATCCTGACGGTGCTGCAGTTCCGCTTCGTGGAGAGGAAGGTGCATTATCAATGAATCATGTCGCGCTCTCATTTGCTGCTCATTCGTCCCGTTCGGCTGTACGGAGAAATCGCAGGCTGCGGATGCAGCCGGCGGAATGGAGCCGTTACTTGGTGCTGATCATCACCGCCGGCTTCGTGTTGTATCCGCTCATCTATGCCTTCACCGTCAGCCTCATGACCGCAGAGGAAGCGGGGAGGTTCCCGCCTCCCCTCTGGCCGGAGAGCTTCTATCTGGGCAATTATGCGCGGGCTTTGGAGCTCGCACCGATCCCCAGGTTCCTGCTGAACAGCTTCATCATGGCAAGCGCGGTAACCCTCGGCCAGCTGATCACTTGCAGTATGGCGGCCTATGCCTTCGCCTTCGTGCAATTCCGGGGGAAGTTCGTGTTGTTCACCTTGATTCTCTCAACGATGATGATTCCTTGGGAAGTAACGATGATTCCCAATTACCTGACGATCAAATCCCTGCAATGGATGGATTCGTTCCTCGGGCTGACGGTGCCCTTCCTTGCTTCGGCCTTCGGCGTGTTCCTCCTGCGCCAGTTGTTCTTGCAGCTGCCCAAGGAGCTCATCGAAGCGGCGAGGATCGACGGCTGCGGGCATGGGCGCATCTTCCTGCAGCTGGTGCTGCCCCTCGGCCGTCCGGCGCTGGCAACGCTCGGGGTATACACCTTCTTAAACACTTGGAACAGTTATCTCTGGCCTCTTCTGGTCACTAATAACAAAAACATGCGCACCGTGCAGATCGGCATCACGATGCTGCAGTGGGAGGAATCGATGTCGTGGAACTTGGTGCTGGCCGGGGTGTGCATCGTGCTCCTGCCCTCCCTGATCATGCTCGTCTTGGGTTTGAAACAGCTGGTTCAGGGAATCACCGCAGGGGCTGTGAAGGGATAAGGCTTCGTGTGTGAAAGGGATGAAGGGTTCGCGGATGGCGCGGATTTGATGAAGGGATTGCATCGGTGTTGTTGCAATGGATTAGCTGTAGCGGCAAGTCCGCACATGAAGGTGCGGCATCCGCATAGATGAGTACTTGGAGATGGAGGAGAGGGATATGAAATCGATCCGAACGTTATTCATGTTTACTGCCGCGGTCATGATGCTTATGCTGGCAGCATGCGGCGGCGGTGTCCAGGAGATGGAAGCAAGTTCGCAAGGGAAGGAAGTCCAGGCTGGTCTAGGGGGAGAGAACAAGGAAGCCAAGGGGGCATCATCCAAGCGTCCCATCAAGGTCTCGTTCTGGCATTCCATGGGGGGAGCAGCGGGTGAAGCCGTGGATAAGATGGTCGCCGATTTCAACGAACAGCAGGATGATATCTTCGTAGAGGCGGTCTACCAGGGCTCCTATGATGAAAGCCTGAACAAGCTGCGCTCCAGCTTCGGCACTAAGGATGGTCCGACGATCGTTCAAGTGTATGAGATCGGCAGCCGCTTCATGATCGACTCGGGCATGATCCAGCCGATTCAGAAGTTCATCGATGCCGAAAACTATGATCTGTCGCAGTTAGAGGAAAATATTCTGGCTTATTACACCTTTGACGGAGAACTGTATTCGATGCCTTTTAACTCTTCGAATCCGATTCTGTACTACAACAAAGACATGTTCCGAGAAGCCGGCCTTGATCCGGAGCGCCCGCCCAGAACCTACTCAGAAGTAGAAGAGACCGCGCGCATCTTGACCAAGGATGGGAAATACGGCGTATCCTTTGCGCTCTACGGCTGGTTCATGGAACAATTCCATGCCAATGCCGGGGCGGAGTATGTTGATAACGGCAACGGAAGGCATGCGCTGGCGGAGACTTCGCTCGTCGACGGGGAAGCGGGCGTGAAGACCATGGAGTGGTGGAAGCGTATGATCGATGAAGGAACAGCGCTGAATCTCGGCCGGCGCACTTCGGATACACGGGCTGCTTTTGCCGCAGGGCAGGTGGCGATGACCCTGGACTCCACGGCAGGCGTGCGCGGCTATGTCGATGCCGTCGGCGGCAAGTTCGAAGTGGGCACCGGCTTTCTGCCGCGATTGGATGGGGCGGAAGGCGGCGGCGTGATTATCGGCGGCGCCAGCTTATGGATGTTGAACGATCGACCGGAAGAAGAGCAGCAGGCGGCGTGGGAGTTTATGAAATTCCTTGCCTCGCCGGAGCAGCAGGCTTACTGGCACGTAAGCACGGGATACTTCCCAATAACCAAGGCGGCTTATGACCTGGATCTGGTCAAGGAAAATGCAAGAGAATTCCCGCAGTTCGTCACTGCCGTCGAACAGCTCCACGCTTCTGAGATCAATACCGCAACGCAAGGCGCTGTGATGGGCGTCTTCCCGGAGGCGCGGCAGATCGTCGAGACGGCGATGGAAGAGATCGTGAACGGCGCCAAGTCGCCGCAGGATGCGCTGTCCGCAGCCGCTGCGGAGATCACGGAGAAGATCAGGCAGTACAATTCGACGGTGAACTAATGCTCAGCCTAGCCGAAAGGAACCTAGGCGTCCATAATGGGACGAGATAACATAAAAACCCGGCCTCCTGCATAACTTGTACTAAGTTATGGATATCACTGTAAACAGAGGATATCGCTGAAGGAGGTCGGGTTTTATGGCTCGTAAGATGAAAGCGGGCTTGTATACCTTGCTGTGTGCGGGCATGTTGATCTATGCGGTGCCCCGTCTGTCCATCGGCAACGGTTGGACGCAGGAGACGTTGTTCGGCGTGATTTGGATCTGTATGGTGCTGCTGATCATCGCTGCGCAGCTGCATGATCTGCTGGGGGTGGACGAGAAGACGGATGAGGAGATCCGAAAGCTCAAACGCTACAAATACTGGCGCTTGCAGCAAAGGATCATCCAGCAGGCGGAGCGGGATCGGGGTAATGGCTAGGACGCTGGCGGATCACTTTATGGATGACATGAATGAATCATGGTATGGAACATATGCGGATGGATGAAGCGCATAATGAACGAATCATTGGATGAAACATGCGCGGATGGTTCTATCGTGAATCGTTCAAGTGTATGGATAGAAGCAGCGTGGATAGATCAAGCGCTTACGTGAATGGAATGGATCAAGCGCATATAGATGACGTACGGAAGCAAAAGATGGCTGTCGGAATGCGGAAGGTTCGACCGGATTGTGAGATGTTCGGGCAGCTGTTTTTTGTATTTTTTTATACTTAGTAGGGTGTGAAGAGAGGGGTTGGAGGAGCTGGACATACGAAAGTGAGTGTAAAATGTTTGTGG